>JAHWLC010000190.1 GCA_019347585.1 Actinomycetota bacterium
GTTGGAGGAACCGAGGCCATATGAGCTGGATGGCGAGACCAGGCCTGCCACCTCGCGGCTCGAGTTCGGGGTGGTACCGGCGGGCTTGCTGATTTGCGCACCGGGAGAGCGTCGATGACCACTGCCTCGTTCATACCCCCGAGCCGGGATCGAGAGCTTGGCGATGTCAAGACGGCTTTGGAGAAGGAGCCGCTGGGGGCACTGCTGGCCAACGCGTTCCTCCGCTTCCGCTATGCGGACGGGTTCAGCTTCGCCAGGGCGATGGCCTTCCAGGTTGTGTTCGCCATCATCCCCGCAGTCATCTTCGCGGTGGCCATCGCGGTTCGTATGGGAGAAGGGAGGCTGCAGAGCCTGCTTCGGGAGGCCATCACCTCGACCACACCCGGGCCGGCCGCCGAGATCTTTCTCCGCGCCTTCGAGCAGGCGGCGACCAACGCGGGGCAGGGAAACATGCTGGCGATCCTGTTCGGCGGCATGGCCGCGATCGCCTCCGGTGCGGCCGCGATGGCACAGCTGCAGCGGGGTGCCAGCCGCATCTACGGCGTGCTGTCGGATCGACCCACGCTCCAGCGTTACACGCTGGCGACCGCCCTCACGGTCACAGTGGGGGTGCTCTTCTCCGCGGCTTTCCTCCTCATCGTGCTGGGGGCTTCAGCGGCCGGAGGCCTGCAGAGCGATCTGGCGAAGGCGTGGGTGTGGGCCCGCTGGCCCATCGGTATATTCCTGGTCGTCGTGGCGCTTGCCGCCCTCTTCAAGGTCGCCCCCAACCGTGATCAGCCGAGCTTCGACTGGCTGATGCTGGGCGGCGGGGTGGCCGCGTTGGGCTGGCTGGTGGTTTCGGTCGGTCTGGCCGTCTACCTCAACGCCAGCAAGATCTTTGGCGAGACGTACGGACCTCTCGCCGGCTTCATGGGTCTGATGCTCTGGGCTTTCCTGTCCGCCATTGCCATCTTCTATGGCATTGCAGTGTCGGCTCAGCTCGAGGCGAGGCGGACCGGGGTCGACGACCCGGTGCTCAAGGCCGAACAGGCGATGCCCGAGGATGTGGATGCCGCGCAGCGGGAGGATCGATGAGCCCGCCTACCACGTCGGAAACACCGCTCGCCCACCTCGACTCCACTCCCGATCCATCGGCAGGTGACAGCCTGCGCCGGGCTCTCGAGGCCGTAGGCGTGGTCTTCCAGGAGGGCAACGAGGTCGAGGTGCTGCGAAACGGGGACGAGATCTTCCCCGCCATGCTGGAGGCACTGGAGAGCGCCGAGAAGAGCATCGAGTTCGTCACTTTCATCTACTGGGAGGGAGACATCGCACGCACCTTCGCCAAGACGCTCGCGAGGCGATCGAAGGCAGGTGTCAGGGTGCGGGTGATCCTCGACGCGTGGGGCAGCCGCCCGATGAACCCGCAACTCGTCGAGACCATGACCCAGGCCGGAGTCCAGGTGGAGAGGTTTCGTCCCGTGCTCAGAAGGAAGTTCTGGGAGTCCGACCACCGCACACATCGCAAGATCTTGGTCGTCGATGCTCGTACCGCCTTCACCGGGGGTGTCGGCATCGCCGAGGAGTGGGAGGGGGACGCCCGTGATCCCGGCGAGTGGAGAGACACCCACTTCAAACTGACCGGGCCGGCGGCCCTGGCACTGCGGGCCACCTTCTTCACCGATTGGCGGGATTGCGGGCATGTCATCGAGAGCTTCGACCTCGAGGCGCCGACGCCCGAGCGGTCAGGCCGGCGGGAAGTGGCGGTGATCGACGCATCGGCGCAGATCGGCTTCAACGGCGCCGAACGGGCCATCGAGGCGCTGGTGACCGCGGCGCGGAGCCGCATCTTGATCGCTACCCCCTACTTCAATCCTCCCGAGGAGTTGCGCACCCTCCTCAAATCGGCGATAGACCGCGGGGTGGAGGTCGACGTGCTGGTGCCCGGGCCTCACATCGACAAGCGGATCTGCGACATCGTGGCGGAGACGCACTTCGTGAAGCTGGTGGAGCACGGAGTGAGGATCTGGCGTTACCAACCGACGATGATGCATGTCAAGGCGACCCTGGTCGACGGGACGATGTCGCTGGTGGGATCGGTCAACGTCAATCGGCGCTCGGTGGAGAAAGACGAAGAGGTCGCGGTGGCAGTGAACGACGCGGAGACGACTTCGATCCTGGAAGATCATTACCGAGAGGATGTGGCGGCCAGCGAGTTGTCCGCGCCGACGGCTGCACGCATTCCGGTCTTGAGAAAGCTCGTCGCCACACTTCTGCGACCAATCCGAGCCGAGATGTGAGGGAAATGAAGACCACGCCGAGCGTGCTCTTTCTCTGCGTGCACAACGCGGGGAGGTCCCAGATAGCGGCCGGCTGGCTGCGTCACCTCGCCGGAGATCGCGTCGGTGTCTTCTCGGCGGGATCGGAGCCGGCCGAGATGATCAATCCGAATGCTGTTGAGGTGATGGCGGAGAAGGGGATCGACATCGCCGACGAAACGCCCCGTCGGTGGGGAGACGAGATGGTGCGCACCGCCGACGTGGTGGTGACCATGGGGTGCGGCGACACCTGCCCGGTGTTCCCGGGCAAGCGGTACCTCGACTGGGAGGTCGCCGACCCAGCAGGGTTCGGCATCGACGGGGTGCGGGAGATCAGAGACGAGATAGAGCGACGGGTACGCGGTCTGATCGAGGAGCTGGGACTCTCTCGCTGAGCGGAGATGTTCCTCACCCGCTTCCTGCTCGTCACGATCGTCCTCGTCGCTCTGAGCTCGCCGCTGTTCGCCCTCGCCTGGCGCAAGCGCAAAGACCACACGACCCGCAACTTCCTGGTCGCCGCCTTGATCATCGCAGTGCTCTGCGGAATCCTCGCCGAGAGCTCTGCACGGTTGGTGCGGCAGTGCCTGGAGTCGGGCAGCCCCGGATGCGTCGACATCGGCGCCGGCGCCCTCCAGATGCTGCTCGCCGGCCTCTACATCGTGATGGCAGGGGCAATGACCTGCGTCATCTGGCGCGAGTGACGCCCGCTCAGGCGAAGCGGAATGCTGCCTGTTGTCGCGGGGGCTCCAAGAAGGGCCGAGTGCCACTCCTGCGCATCGGCACACCAATTGAGGAGAATCAGGCCGCGCAGATATACTTCTTTCTCCGCTCGAAGTCTCGGGTGGGTCTCGGGCGCGTAGAACAGTCTGGAGTGTTCGCCGGCCTGTCAAGCCGGAGGTCGCGGGTTCAAATCCCGTCGTGCCCGCAAACCCAAGATCGCAAAGGTCTCGGGTGTTTGGTCAGGTAGCTCAGTTGGTAGAGCGCCGGTCTGA
>JAHWLC010000191.1 GCA_019347585.1 Actinomycetota bacterium
AACCCGCTTCGCCGCTTCGGACAGCACCCCGGCGATATCCAGATGCTGCAACAGCCCGACGTCCTCGGGGATCCGGGACAGCACCTCCACCCGGTCGAAACTGATCTCACCGGCCGCCAATGACTCCCGCAGGTCGGGACGCTCCGCAGTCCTCCGCATGGTCCGCACCAGGCTCTTCGCCGACTCCAGACTGACATCGAGACGGGTCGCCACCCACTCCGACATGCTCTTGCAGCCATCGGCGGTGGCCACCTGACGGCGGTCCAACTCCTCGATGACGTGGGTCTGGCGGGCTCGCAGCAGGGAGACCCGCTGCTCGTCCCCACTCAGGAGCTGCTCCAACTCGTCAGTAGATAGCTGATCCAACCTCATAGTCACGAACATACGTTCAGGCTGTGACAGAACGCCTTCTACAACCCGAAAACGCGAAAATTTTCGCTAACTCTCAGCCAACCGCCGGCTCCAGAAACTCCAGCCTGTTGCCGAACGGATCGAAGACGTAAATCCGTTCGAATCCGGGGAGGGGCTGGTCTCTCACGATCTCGACACCGGCCTCCTCGAGCCGGTCGACCAAACCATCCAGGTCGTCGACCAGCAATGCGGGATGCGCCTTCTGCGCCGCTCGAAACCCAGCCTCGACCCCCAGATGCAGGCGGACCTCGCCGGACTCGAACCAGCACCCACCACGCGCTGCGAGGTGGGCCGGCTTGCCCACCTGTGGGATGCCCAAGACCCCGTCGTAGAACCGGCTCGCCTCCATCTCGGCTCCCTCCGGCATGGCCAGCTGCACATGATGGATCCCGAAGATCCGCATCGTCGGAGTATCACACCGGAGACGGGAAGACCTCGAAACCGATGCCCGGCCGTAGTACTGTCCCAGAACATATGTTCGTGCTGGGTATCGATCCCGGGCTCTCGGCCAGCGGCTACGGCATGGTCGAGGGGACTCATCCGCCGGTAGCCCATCTTGCCGGCGTGATCCGCACCGACCCGGCCATGCCGGTCCCGCTGCGGCTTGCCGAGCTCCACTCCGGTCTCTCCTCGGTGATCGAGGAGGCCCGGCCGGATGTGATCGCCCTGGAGATCGTGTTCACCAACCGCAACCTGCAGACCGCCATCTCGGTGGGGCGCGCCTCGGGGGTGGCCTTACTCGCCGCAGCCCAGGCGGGGGTGCCTGTCCACGAATATGCCCCCACCGCGGTGAAATCGGCGGTCACCGGGGACGGGTCGGCTAAGAAAGGGCAGGTGCAGGAGATGGTGGCGCGATTGCTCAAGCTCGGAGCGGCCCCCCGGCCCGCCGACGCCGCCGATGCGCTCGCTCTCGCCCTCTGTCATCTGCGGGCGGCTCCGCTGGAGCAGTCGAAGTGATCGGAAGGCTGCGCGGGATGCTCGCCTCGAGTCGCGACGGCTCGGTGTGCATCGACGTCGGGGGAGTGGGATACGAGGTGGCGATGACGCCCCGCGACCTCGCCGCGCTTCCCGGCATCGGCGAGGAGATCGTGGTGCACACCCACACCCATGTCCGCGAAGACGACCTCACGCTCTACGGGTTCCCCACCGAGTCCGATCGGGAGCTTTTTCGGGTCCTGATCTCGGCGAGCGGGGTCGGTCCCAAGGTGGGGATGGCCATCCTGGGCTCGATGACCGGAGACGAGGTGGTGCGGGCGATCACCCAAGAGGACCCCGATGCCCTCACCGTCGCCCCCGGGGTGGGGAAGAGGGGAGCGCAGAAGATCGTGCTCGAGCTCGGCCCCAAGCTGGCGGGACGGGAGGTCGAGGTGATGGGTGGCGGATCAGTGGCGTCCGTCCGCTCGGCGCTGGAGGGCCTCGGTTACTCCGCCGCCGAGATCAACGCCGTGATCGGAAGCCTCGACCCGGACGACCCCATCCAGGACCAGATCAAGACGGCGCTGCAGCGTCTCGGGGCCGGATGATGCGAGAAGACAGCCTGCTCAGCCCGGCTCTGGAGAGCGACGAGGAGATCTCACTCCGGCCACGCAATCTGGAGGAGTTCGTGGGACAGCCCCGGGTGAAGGAACGGCTCCGGATCTCCCTGGAGGCTTCGATCCAGGAGGGAAGACCCCTCGACCACATTCTCTTCTCCGGCCCCCCCGGCCTGGGGAAGACCACTCTGGCCGGGATCATGGCCGCGGAGAAGGGCGTCGCCTTCCGGATCACCTCCGGGCCTGCCCTCGACCGCCCCGGAGATCTCGCCGCCATCCTCTCCAATCTCCAGCCCCAGGACATCTTCTTCATCGACGAGATTCATCGTCTCCCCCGCGCCGTTGAGGAGGTGCTCTACCCGGCGATGGAGGACTTCCAGCTCGACGTGGTGCTGGGAAAGGGCCCAACCGCCCAGTCGATCAGGATCGACCTCCCCCGCTTCACCCTGATCGGCGCTACCACCAGGAAGGGCAAGGTGACCGCACCGCTCCGCGACAGGTTCGGCATCGAAGAGAAGCTCGACTATTACCAGCCGGCGGACCTGGCTCGAATCATCAGACGGTCGGCGAGGATCCTCGAAGTCGAGATCGGCGCCGAGGCGGCCGAGCTGATCTCCTCCCGGAGCAGGCAAACCCCCCGCATAGCCAACCGCCTCCTGGCGAGGGTCCGCGACTACGCGGTGGCGCGGGCCTCGGGGGTGATCGACGCCGGAGTGGCCGAGGAGGCCCTGGCGGTGTTCGAAGTCGACGGGCTCGGGTTGGACAAGGTGGACCGTTCCATCCTCGAGGTCATCGTTACCAAGTTCGGAGGCGGGCCGGTCGGTCTGTCCACGCTCTCCATCGCGGTGGGGGAGGAGCCGGAGACGGTGGAGGATGCCTACGAGCCGTTCCTGCTCCAATCGGGGTTGATCAAGCGGACCCCGCGGGGGAGGGTGGCTACCGCCCACACCTACTCCCACCTGGGGATCGATCCGCCCTCCGACCCGCAGGGGTCGCTGCTGTAGAACTTGGCCAAGGTCTCCGACTTCAGATACGAGCTCCCCGAGGAGGCGATCGCGCAATCGGCGATCGAGCCCCGGCACGATGCCCGGCTGCTCGACACCCGGGACCACACCGACCACAGCTTCCTCGATCTCCCCGAGCTGCTCAGACCCGGCGACCTGGTGGTGGTCAATGAGACCAGGGTCAGGGCGGCCCGCCTCATCGGTCATCGCCGTCCCACCGGGGGCAAGGTAGAGCTGCTCCTCCTCGACAGGGATGCGGAGGGGGAATGGGAGGCCCTGGCCAAGCCGGCCCGCCGCCTCCGCGCCGGCGTGATCATCGACCTGGGCGGGGC
>JAHWLC010000192.1 GCA_019347585.1 Actinomycetota bacterium
ACTCGTCCCCGCCGATGTGGCGCACCGCTATGTGACCCATCTCGGGATGACCGGTCCCACCCACGAGCTCGCCGCCCGCCACGGCCCCGCCGCCGATCCCGGTCCCCACCGTCAGATAGACGAAGTCGCTGAGCCCGCTGGCGGCCCCCCAGCTTCCCTCGCCGAGGGCGGCCGCGTTGACGTCGGTCTCGATCCGAACCGGCACCCCCAGCTCGTCATGCATCCGGGCCAGGATGGGAAACCCAGCCCATCCGGCCTTCGGCGTGTTGGTGATGGTGCCGTAGGAAGGATGGTCCCTGCGCAGCTCGACCGGCCCGAAGGTGGCGATGCCCACCGCGGGGGGCTCCATCTCGCCGAGGATCTCGATGACCGCGCCCACGGTCGTCTCGGGGTCGGTGGTGTCGAGCCGCACGGGTGTGCCGAGCTCTTCGGGAGCCGTGCCCGCGGCGACGAGGGTCTTCGTCCCCCCCAGTTCGACGAGCCCGAGAGCCATGTCAACCCTCCGGTGCGAAATCCTCGCAGCGCTCCATCTCCTCCCCGCAGAGGATGATCACATAGCCGGCGACGTCGAGCGAGCCGTTCTCGTGGTTGATGCGAACGCCCTCGATGGTTCCTCCCGACGGTCCCGATCTGCTCACGCCCACCACGACCTGGGTGCGGGTCTCAGGAGCCGCCTCGTCACAGGGGGTGGTGACCACGGCCCCTTCGACCGCGACGATCTCCGTCCCTTCCAGGACCTCGGGCGGGAAGCCGTTGTCCGCCCCCACGAAGCCCGCCGAGGACTCGTGCATTATCGCTCCCAGCATCTCGATCTCACCCTCGGCCTCGATCGGCTCCACCGACTGCAGCTCGACATCGCCACCGGATGCGCACACGAAGATGCCGAAGGACTTCTCGGGACCCGATGCGAAATCGTGGAAGCCGACGATCCCGACGTCGTCGGACTCCAGGGTGGCCCCGTTGCCACCGGCGCAGGCCGCAGCGAGGAGACCCAGGAGCAATATGGCCGCTCTGCCGGTCCTGCTCATGTGGTCTGCGAGAGTAGGCCCGAGGCGGGATCGATGCGTCAGGTCTAGGCGGGACCGGCCGATAGTCTGCCTGAATGGTCCGCCGTCTCCCCGCCCTCTTGGTCCTGTTCGCCCTGACGCTGGCCGCGTGCGACGGGGGATCGGGATCGGCGACCACGACACCGGCAACGACGGCAGCCACTGCGGCCACGGCCACCAGCACGACGACAGTTCCCGCCAGCACGACGAGCACCATTCCGGCGCCGCAGCCCACCCCACCCGATCTCTCCGGGCTGGAAGGTCTGTCTCCGCAGGTTCGCGAGCAACTCGAAGAGTTGATCGTCGCCGCCGAGCAGATCCGCGAGCTGCCGTTCCTGTCGCCGCCGGTGATCACGGTGGTCAGCGACATCGAGCTCGAGGCGCGGGTGCGGGAGTCGATCGAGGAGGACGTCGAGGATTTCCCCGCCGACGAAGCGCTCTACAAGCTGTTGGGCCTGCTCGAGCCGGAGGCCGATCTGCTCACGCTCCTCCTCGACCTCTACGGGGAGCAGGTGGCCGGCTTCTACGACGGCGACACCGGCGAGATCGTCGTCCCCGCCCACGAGGAGGGTCTGTCGCCCCTGCAGCGGGGGACTCTGGTCCACGAGTTGGTCCACGCCCTCACCGACCAGCACTTCGACTTCGATCCCCGCTTCGAGGAGATGATCGACCAGGAGCGGCTCGATCTGGCCACCGCCTACCAGGCCCTCATCGAGGGCGACGCCACTCTGGCCGAGGTGCTCTGGGTGCAGGGGCTGTCCCAGGCCGAGCTGGGCGAGTTCGTCGGCGAGTCGCTCGGGGCCGATGCCACCGCCCTCCAGTCGATGCCCCAGTTCATTCAGGACTCGCTGATCTTCCCCTACGACACGGGTCTCAGCTTCGTGCAGGACCTCTACCGCTCGGAGGGCTGGGCCGCAGTGAACGAGGCCTACACCCTAATGCCCGACCTCCCCGGTTCCACCGAGCAGGTGATCGAGCCCGACGACTACGGCCGGGACCTCCCCATGGAAATCGACATGCCCCAGATCGATCTGCCGGGCTACACCCTGGAGCGAACTTCGGTGTGGGGAGAGCAGAGCTTCCGGGTGATGCTCGCCCAGGTGCTCGGGGAATCGGTCGCGGCTCCGGCCGCCGACGGCTGGGGCGGGGACGCCTATCACCACTGGTTCGACGGCGAGAACGCGGCTCTGCTCATCGTGTACCGGGGGGACACCGAACGGGACCTGGAGGAGCTGGAGAACGCTCTGGTCGCCTACGAGGAGGCCGCGGTCGCCGAGGAGGACTACGGGCTGGTGGCGGTGAGGGAGGGGAGGCTCTACTTGGTGCTCGCCGACGAGGTCGCCGTGGGAGAGCAGATAGGCCGGACGTTGGGCTTCGCCGGCTGAGCGGTCTTCCCCGGGGCACGACCTTCATCTACCGTCGCCAGGGTGGATCAGATCACGCTCGTCACCGAGGGGTGGGCCGCCGGCCGCGTCTTCGCGGCCCGCTCTTTTCTCGACAGATGGCGCGGGGTCAAGAGGCTGCCCGACGGCAGCCGACTCCTCCTCGCCGCCAGATGGGTCCACGGGTTCGGGCTCCGAGACCCGCTGGTGGTGGCGGCGATCGACGCCGAAATGAAGGTGGCGGAAGTACGCATCCTCCGCCGGGGGCGTCTGCTCTCCTTCCCGCAGGCGAGATTCCTCCTGGAGATGCCGACGGGAGCGACACCGCCTCCGGTGGGGTCCGTTCTGGAGATGCGTCGTGGCTGAGGGAGTCCTCTCCGTCTGTGCCACCCCCATCGGGAACCTCGGAGATGTGTCCGATCGTCTCCGCGAGACGCTCGCCGAAGCCGACGTGGTATACGCCGAGGACACCAGGCGGGCCGGCAAACTCCTCCGCCACCTCGCTGTCGAGGCGCCGCTGCACTCCCTGTTCGAGGGGAACGAGATGGAGCGCTCGCAGAGGCTGGTAGCCGATGTGGCCTCCGGTCTTCGGGTGGCACTGATCTCAGACGCCGGAACCCCGGTGATCTCCGACCCCGGAGCGGCCGCGGTGAGGATGTCGCTCGACCGGGGCCTGACCGTGACCGTGATCCCCGGGCCCTCCGCGGTCACCGCGGCCATGGCTCTCTCCGGGTTCGTCGGCGACCGCTTCTCCTTCGAGGGGTTCCTTCCCCGCAAGGGGAAGGAACGTGAGCAGGTTTTGCGCGCAATCGGCGCGGCGGACCGTCCTGTGGTCCTCTTCGTGAGCCC
>JAHWLC010000193.1 GCA_019347585.1 Actinomycetota bacterium
CCTCGTGACGGCCACAACGGCCGTCGTCGGTCTGGTGGTCACCGGCGCCCGCTGGGCTCACCGCGTCTCCGCCGGCGGGGTGGCGGCGACTCTGGTGATCGCGGCCCTGCGACCCATCGATGCCATGTGGTGGGTCGGGCTCGTCTTCACGGCCGTGGCGGCCGCAGCCCTATTCCTCCCCTCGGTCACCCAACGGGTCCGCAAGCTCCCTGCCGCCGCCGGCCCGCCCCCGGCGGCGGTGATCCCGCCCCTGACCCTCCTGGCGGCGCCTCTCATCGTCGGTATCGCAGCGATCGACGCTCCTCGCCTGCCCGCCCTCGTGATCGGTCTCAGCGCCCCGTTGTTCGCCTATCTGTACGCCCGGGTCCTGCCCGGCGGTCTGTGGGGGGTGCGTATTCTCTGGCCTCTCCTCGCCGGCGGTCTCTCCCCCGCCCTGGGAATCCCGGCCGGCCTGGTGACCGGGCTCCTCGCTTTGGGTGTCGCCGTGGTCGCCTGGCGGCCCGAGGTCAAGGCGTCCTATCACCCTCCCCGTGAGGTGGGCACCATCTTCCCGATTCCACCGGAGATGACTCCACCCGAGATCCTCGACGCCGCCCGGGTCGATGACAAAGGGCGCCCGCTCTGACACGGTCTCCCAATCCCTGGATCACCGTGCCCTCCTTGATCGTCGGAGCACTGGCCGGGGCGCTCGGCTGGGTGGTCACCGATGTGAGCTGTCGAAGCGACGGCGGCACGGGATGCCCCGGGTGGGCCGCGCTCTTGTCGGCCGTGTCGTTCCTGGCCGCGGTCATCGGAGTCGGTCTGGTGCTCGCCCTGGCCTTCAGGAGCCTCGCCGAGTGGCGGGAGAAGGGTTCAGGTCCGGCTCAGGATCAGTGAGACGTTGTGGCCCCCGAACCCGAAAGAGTTGGTCATGACGTGTGACACCGAGGCTTGCCTCGCCTCGTTGGGGACGTAGTCGAGATCGCACTCCGGGTCGGGGACCTCGTAGTTGATGGTGGGCGGGAGCACCTGATCGCGCAGGGCGAGGATGCTGATCACTGCCTCCAGGGCGCCGGCTCCTCCGAGGAGATGGCCCGTCATCGACTTGGTGGATGACACCGGCGTCTCCGCGGCGACTGCCTCACCCAGAGCGATCTTGATGGCCGCGCTCTCGGTTGGGTCGTTGGCGGGTGTGGAGGTGCCGTGGGCGTTGATGTAGTCGATCTGATCCGGCTCCAGCCCGGCGTCGGACAGTGCCGCGGTCATCGCCCGTGCCGCTCCCGCACCGCCCGGCCGGGGCAGGGTGATGTGGTAGGCGTCGGCCGACATGCCATATCCGGTGATCTCGGCGATGATCTCCGCCCCCCTCCCCTCGGCGTGTTCCAGGCTCTCCAGGACGAGCGCCGCCCCGCCTTCACCCATCACGAACCCGTCTCGCTCGGCGTCAAAGGGCCGGGAGGCGCCTCTGGGGTCGTGGTTGTTGGTCGAGAGCGCCCGAGCCTGGGCGAAGCTGGCGATGGCGTACTCGTTGATCGTGGCCTCGGCGCCACCGGCGACCATCGCGTCCGCCGCCCCGCGTCTGATGATCTCGGCGGCGTCGCCGATGGCGTTGGCCGACGCGCTGCACGCGGTGACGACGCAGGACACCGGCCCCGTGAGGTTCGCCTCGATGGAGAGGATGCCGGCAGCCATGTTGGGGATGATCCGGGGAACCCCGGTGGGGCTCACCCGGTCGGGCCCGCGGTCACTCAACGTGTAGATCTCGTCCAAGAACGACCTCATCCCGCCGAACCCGGTCCCGAGCATGACCCCGGCCCGGGCCGCCGCCTCCTCGTCCCCGGTGTAGTCGATCCCCGCCTGCTCCATGGCCTGACGCGCCGCCACCAAGAAGAACTCGGAGAATCGGTCGAGACGCCGCGCCTCCTTGACGTCGAAGTAGCGGCCTGTGTCCCAGTCGGCGATCTCTGCGGCGATCTTCGTCTTGTGATCCGAAGCGTCGAAGAGGGTGATCTTGGCAACGCCCGACTCGCCCCCGAGGAGAGACGACCAGGTCGATTCGACGTCGAGGCCGAGGGGGGTCACCGCACCCATGCCGGTGACGACGACCCGGCGGCGGTCGGCTGCCACGGGGCGGTCAGCCGCCCAGCTTCTTGTGGACGAGATCGATCGCCTGCCCGACTGTCATTATCGACTCGGCTTCCTCGTCGGGGATCTTCACGTCGAACTCGTCCTCGAGGGCCATGAGCAGCTCGACCACTCCCAGGCTGTCCACGTCGAGGTCCTCCTCGAAATGGGCCTCCTCCTGGATCTTGTCCTCGTCGAGGCCCAGCTCGGTGACGAGGACGCTCTCGAGACGCTCGGCTACCTCACTTCTGTCCATTTCTGCTCCTCCTTGGATTGCTGCGGGTGAACTTACAGGGCGAGACCGCCGTCCACCGAGATAACTTGGCCGGTCATGTAAGCGGCCTCGTCCGAGGCGAGGAAGGCCACGACCGCCGCAATCTCCTCCGGGGTGCCGAACCGGCCCAGGCTGATTCTCCCCTCCGCCACTTCCTTCGCCTTGTCCACCAGGTCGGCGGTGAGGTCGGTGGCCACGAACCCGGGGGCGACCACGTTCACGGTGATGCCCCGGGAGCCGACTTCCTTGGCCACCGACTTGCTGAAGCCGATCATCCCCGCCTTGGAGGCCCCATAGTTGGCCTGGCCCGCGTTGCCCACCAAACCTGCCACCGAGGCTATCGAGATCACCCGTCCCCACTTGGCTCGCAGCATCCCGCGCAACGCCGCCTTGGTGCAGAGGAAGGTGGACTTGAGATTGGTGTCGATCACGTGGTCGAAGTCGGCCGCACTCATCCTCAGCAGCAGGCGGTCCCTGGTGACACCGGCATTGTTGACCAGCACCGCCACCGGCCCGAGACGCTCCCCCGCCTCCTCGAAGAGCCGTTCGACCTGTTCGCCCTGGGAGACGTCCGCCTGCACCGCTATGGCCTCGCCGCCCTTCTCCTCGATTCCGGCGACGACCTTCTCCGCGGCGTCGGCGTTGCTTGCGTAGTTGACGACCAGACGATGGCCGGCCCCGGCGAGCCGGATAGCCATGGCCCGGCCCAGGCCCCGGGAGCCCCCGGTGACCAGGGCTACCCGCTGGTGAGAGCCCTCGCTCACCTGAGTCTTTCGGGGAGGCCGAAGAAGTCGAAGTTGGGCTCGAGCAGCTCCATCGTGTCCTGCTCGGGGGGCGGCAGCTCGGCATCGCTCTCCCCGAGCGGCTCCACCCGATCGCCCCATCGGTAC
>JAHWLC010000194.1 GCA_019347585.1 Actinomycetota bacterium
ACCGACGCCCGCATGACCGAGACCGTTGCCCGGATCGAGTCCACCCTGGCCAATGTGGGAGGCGTCCGTCGCTACTTGACTGACACCTATTACGGAGGCGGCGAGTGGGTGCTGCTCGCCTGCTGGCTCGCCTGGTATCACTTGAGCGCTGGGAACGAGGAGCGGGCCTCGCGGGTCATCGAGTGGGTCGAATCGAAGGCCGACGACAGCGGAGCGCTTCCCGAGCAGGTATCCGACAACCTCAACGACTCGAGCTTCTACCAACGATGGCGGGAACAATGGGGTGAGATCGCCTCGCCACTGCTCTGGTCGCACGCCATGTATCTCATTGCTCTCGAGGCCGCCGCCGACTAGACCGACGGACAGCAGCTCCTCCCGGTTCTTCTCTCTGCCCGAGCGACTACCGCTAGACATCGTCGCCGACCAGAATGCTTAGCCATGCTAAGCAGTGTCTCGTCTGTCGACCTCGCCCACCGCCTCCGTCTCGTGGTGGGCCGCCTGGCGCGACGGCTCCGTCAGCGCACCCTGGGCGAACTGACGCCGTCACAGCTCTCGGTTCTCGCCTCCCTGAGCCGCCAGGGCCCGATGACCCTCAGCGCCTTGGCCGAGACCGAAGGGGTGGCGGCGGCGTCGATCAGCGGCATCGTTGGCCGCCTCGTCGACAAGGGGCTGGTGGAGCGGGTTCCCAATCCCGAGGACAAACGGAGCACCCTGGTCGATATGAGCAGCCGGGGACGACAGGTGCTGGAGAAGGGTCGAGGCGAGCGCACCGCCTTCCTCGCGTCGCGGCTCGACCGGCTCAGCGCCGAGGAGCGGGAGGTGCTCGCCGAGGCGGTGGCCATCCTGGCCCGGATGGAGGAGGAGTGACCTCCGCCAGGGAGCTGCTGGGCCGCACCTTCTCCGCTTTCGCGGTGCCCAACTTCCGCCTCTACTTCACCGGCCAGGTGATCTCGGTCTCGGGGAGCTGGATGCAGCGGGTGGCCCAGGCGTGGCTGGTGCTGGAGCTGACCGGGAGCGGGTCGGCGGTGGGGGCGGTGACCGCCTTCCAGTTCCTCCCCATCCTCCTCCTCGCCCCCTTCGGCGGGCTCATTGCCGACCGGATGGACAAGCGCAGGGTGCTCTATGTCACCCAGACCATGGCCGGAGTCACCGCAGCCACCCTCGGGATGCTGGTGCTGACCGACGTGGTGCAGCTGTGGATGGTGTTCGCCCTGGCCCTGGTGCATGGGACGGTGGGCAGCTTCGACAACCCGGCCCGGCACGCTTTCGTCATGGAGATGGTGGGGCGTTCCCGGCTCACCAACGCGGTGGGGCTCAACTCGGTGCTGATGAACACCGCCCGCATCATCGGGCCCGCCGCCGGCGGGGCGCTCATCGTCACCGTGGGCATCGGGATCTGCTTCCTGATCAACTCGGTGTCCTATCTGTTCTTCATCGGAGCGCTGCTCATGATGCGGAGCCGAGAGATCGAGCGCACCGAGCCCGAGCCCCGGCGACGTCGCCAGCTTCGGGAGGCGCTGGCCTACGTCCGCTCCGAGCCGGTGCTCTACGTGCCCCTGGTGATGATGGGGATGATCGGGTTGCTGACCTACGAGTTCGAGGTGGTGTTGCCGCTGATGGCCCGGTTCACCTTCGGGGGAGGGGCCGACACCTTCGGGATCATGTTCGCGGTGATGGGCCTGGGCTCGGTGTGCGGCGGTCTTTACACCGCGGTGCGGGGCGACCAGCCGGGGCGGACCATGATCTGGCTGGCATACGCCTTGGGGGGGGTGGTGACGGCGACCGCTCTTGCTCCCACCCTCTGGGTGGCCTATGTCGCCCTGTTCTGGGTGGGGATGAGCGCCACCGCCTTCTTCACCCTGGGCAACTCGGTGATCCAGCTCAACTCGGCGCCGGAGAAGCGGGGCCGGGTGATCGCGCTGCGCACCGCGGCCATCCTCGGCTCCCGTCCCCTCGGGGCCCCCATCGTCGGCTGGATCGGGGAGCACCTGGGCCCCCGCTTTGCCCTCGGGCTGGGGGCGCTGGCGGCGTTCGGAGTGGCGGTGTGGGCTCACCGCTGGCTGGTCGGGTACGAGCGGAGCAGGGAAGCGCGGCCTGCCGAGGCGGCCGGGTAGGGGCTGGGCGCTCGCGGACTCGTTCAGTAGATGATGTCGAGCGAGTAGCGGAGGGCACGGTCGAGCTCGGCCCGTGCGCCCGGGTCGAGCCTACCCATAGGGCCACTGTCCAGTGCGGCCTTCGGAATGGTCATCAGGTTGTCGCAGTTGATCACCGCTCGGTCGGGCAGTCCCTCTTTCGGCCCCACCTCTACCTCGGAGGCGATCCCCCGGACGGTTCGGGTGATCGGTGCACAGGTCACCCGGTCGAGCACGGAGATCGCCGCGTCTCGGGTGACCACACAAACCGGTCGACGACCGCCGGGTCGGCCCAGGTCGGCCCAGACGATGTCGTTTCTGGCTACCACTCGGGCGAGGTCTCGGCCGCCAGCCGCCAGGATGCCTCGAGCAGGGCCGCGTCAAGGGGCTTGTCCCGGTACGCCTCCACCAGTTGCCGATCGGCCTGGACCCTTCGATCGGCCTCGAGCACTGCGACCGCCCCCCGCCGCAGGAGGTCGGACCGACTCACCTGGGCACGGGCGGCCAACTCGTCGAGTCTCTCCACCAGATCGTCGTCGAGTTGGACCAGCACCTCACGTCTCGCCATGACCATATGGTAGATCATATGGTTTGCCGAGGTTTGGTTCCAGGTGCTCGTATCGGGCGGATCAGCGATCGAGCAGGTGAGAGTGACGCTCGAGACCGTCCACCACGGCCTCGACATCCTCAGCCGAGTTGTAGCAGTGCCAGGAGAGCCTGATGTTCCCGTCGCGGGGAGTGGTCAGGATCCCGTCTCCGGCGAGGGCGCCGACCATCGCCTGCTCATCGGTCGTAGCTACCGCGATCATCGGACCCCTCCGTGCGGGGTCGCGGGGAGTCACCATGCGGGCCCCGATCCGGTCCAGGCCCTCGATGAGCTGATCGGTCAGAGTCGCCACGTGTCTCTCCGTCTCGGCGATGCCGATCTCATCCATCAGGTCCATACCGGCGACACCGGCATAGATGCTCGGGACCGGGGGTGTCCCGCTCTCGAACTTCCTCGCAGTGGGCGACGGGGAGTAGTCGTATATATCCATCTCGAATATGTCCTCGTCGGCAAACCACCCGGTCTGCGTCGGCGTGATTTGGGGCAACAGGTCGGCGCGGCAGTAGAGGAATGCGAGACCTG
>JAHWLC010000195.1 GCA_019347585.1 Actinomycetota bacterium
CGGCCGGGACCGGCGCCACCCAGTACCAGGTGCTGGAGCCGTCGCTCCCCGGGGCCACCACCGTGGCCAGTCTCGGCCTGCTCGGCGGCGACGGCGGCGCCCCGCTCGAGGACGACAGCCTTCCCGAGGACCCGGCCGAGTGGCTGGCCTCCCTCGGCGGCAACGGCGAGGCGTCCGAAGAGGAGTAGCCCCACCACCCGGGAGGGGGTGCGCAACGCGCCGACGAGTCGAGCCCGTTCTTGTCGAGCACAAGGTCTTCCACGGCGTTGCGCCCACTCGTGAGGGACAGGGCTCAGGGGTAGGCGAGGGTGCCTGGTCTCCACAGCGCTAGCGATTTGGCTATCAAACCGGCTGTCACGTAGAATCTGGGGCGTCCCCTGAGGCCTCTTCCGGGTTTCCGCGGGGCAGGCCGGGCGCAACCGCGCCCGGTACGCAAGGTTTCACAACGGGAACGGCGCCTGGGGTGTGTCCCCACGCCGCTTCCTCGCGTAAGGAGCAACATTGCCGACGATCGAGCAGCTTGTCCGCGAGGGCAGGAAGCCGAAGAAGAAGAAGGTGAAGACCGCAGGCCTCGCCGGCGCCCCGCAGCGACGGGGGGTCTGCACCCGCGTCTACACGGTGACGCCCAAGAAGCCGAACTCGGCGCTGCGCAAAGTATGCCGTGTCCGGCTCTCCTCGGGCGTCGAAGTCACCGCCTACATCCCCGGTGAGGGCCACAACCTCCAGGAGCACAGCATCGTCCTGGTGCGTGGGGGCCGGGTCCGCGATCTGCCCGGCGTCCGCTACAAGGTGGTCCGGGGCGCCCTCGACGCCGCCGGCGTCACCGAGCGCAAGCAGGCCCGCTCCCGCTACGGAGCCAAGAAGGAGCAGTAGGAGCACCGATGCGACGCGCTCCCGCCCAGAAGCGACAGGTCGACCCCGACCCGGTATTCCGCAGCGTCCTGGTCAGCCAGGTCGTCAACAAGATCCTGCTCAAGGGGAAGAAGGACCTGGCCCGCGGGATCGTCTACGAGGCGTTGGAGACCGTGGAGCAGCGGACCAGCCAGGACCCGGCCATCATTCTCAAGCGTGCCGTCGACAACATAAAGCCGCAGGTCGAGGTACGATCACGCCGGGTCGGGGGGAGCTCCTACCAGGTGCCGATCGAGGTTCCACCGCGTCGGCAGAACAGCCTGGCCATCCGTTGGCTGATCAATTACGCCCGCCAGCGCCGGGAGCCGACCATGGCGTTGCGTCTCGCCAACGAGATCCTCGACGCCTCCAACTACACGGGGGCGGCGGTGAAGCGCAAGGAAGACGTGCACAAGATGGCGGAGTCGAACAAGGCGTTCGCCCACTACCGCTGGTAGGCGGCACAGACAACAGATCACCCGAACGTTCCAGGCAGGCGGGTCCGAAAAACTCCCGGGCCCGAACCACCGGACGAGGGACGTTCACAACCAAATAACGACCGGAGTAGTCAGAGAAAGAAAATGAGCAACGGAAACGCGCTGCATCACCTGCGAGAGGTGCCGCTGGGCCGGACCCGAAACATCGGGATCATGGCCCATATCGACGCGGGCAAGACCACCCTCACCGAGCGCATCCTCTACTACACCGGCCGCAACTACAAGATCGGTGAGGTCCACGAGGGCTCCGCCACCATGGACTGGATGGCGCAGGAGCAGGAGCGGGGGATCACCATCACATCCGCCGCCACCACCTGCATCTGGCACGAGCATCTGATCAACATCATCGACACCCCGGGCCACGTCGACTTCACCGTCGAGGTGGAGCGGGCGCTGCGGGTGCTCGACGGGGCAGTCGCCGTGTTCGACGGAGTCGCCGGCGTCGAGCCCCAGTCGGAGACCGTGTGGCGTCAGGCCGACCGCTACCACGTCCCCCGCATCTGCTTCATCAACAAGCTGGATCGCACCGGGGCCGACTTCTACGCCGACGTCGACTCCATCGTGGACAGACTCGGGGCCAAGCCGCTGGTCATGCAGCTCCCCATCGGCAAGGAGGGCGAATTCGTAGGGGTCGTCGACCTGGTCGAGATGAGAGGCCATGTCTGGAAGGGCGACGACGGCCGGCAGTGGGACACCGTCGACATCCCCGAGGACCTCAAGGCCAGGGCCGAGGAGTACCGGGAGAAGCTGTTGGAGACCGTGGCGGAGACCTCGGTGGAACTCCTCGAGTCCTACCTGGAGAACGGCGACCTCACCGCCAAGGAGATTCAGCACGGGGTGCGGGCCGGGACCATCGGTCTCGACTTCACCCCCGTCTTCTGCGGCTCCGCCTTCAAGAACAAGGGGGTCCAGCTCCTGCTCGACGCCATCGTCTCCTATCTGCCCGCTCCCTCCGAGCTGCCCCCGGTCAAGGGATTCAAGCCCGGCGAGGAGGACATCGTCCTCACCAGGGACCACGACGACATGGCCCCCTTCAGCGCCCTCGCCTTCAAGATCATGAGCGACCCCCACGTCGGCAAGCTCACCTACTTCCGCGTCTACTCCGGGCATCTCGCCAAGGGAGAAACCGTCCTCAACACCACCACCGGGAACAAGGAGCGCCTCGGCCGCATCCTGCGCATGCACGCAAACCACCGGGAGGACATCGACGACGTCTTCACCGGTGACATCGTCGCCGGCATCGGATTCAAGGACACCACCACCGGTGACACCATCTGCGACCCCAACGCCCCCATCCAGCTGGAGTCGATGGAGTTCCCCGCCCCGGTGATCTCGGTGGCGATCGAGCCGAAGACCAAGTCGGACGAAGAGAAGCTCTCCTCCTCACTGCACCGTCTCTCCGAGGAGGATCCCACCTTCCTGGTCCGGGGTGACGAGGAGACCGGCCAAACCATCATCTCCGGGATGGGAGAGCTCCACCTGGAGATCCTGGTCGATCGTCTCCTCCGTGAGTTCAAGGTCGACGCCACCGTGGGCAAGCCCCAGGTCGCCTATCGGGAGACGATTCGCCGCCCGGTGGAGAAGGTCGATTACCGCCATGTCAAGCAGACCGGGGGCAAAGGCCAGTACGGCCACGTCGTGATCAACCTCGAGCCCACCGGGCCCGGCGGTGGATACGAGTTCGTGGACCAGGTCAAGGGGGGCAAGGTCCCCCGGGAGTTCATCCCCTCGGTCGACGCCGGCATCGAGGAGGCGCTCGATCAGGGCATCCTCGCCGGCTATCCGCTGGTCGACGTGAGAGCCGTCCTCGTCGATGGGTCCGCGCACGACGTCGACTCCTCGGAGATGGCGTTCAAGATCGCC
>JAHWLC010000196.1 GCA_019347585.1 Actinomycetota bacterium
CGGCGGCGATCCTCGCCATCGTGGTTGCCATCGCTGCTCTGGTGACCCCCGCACCCGCCACCCTGACTCTCGAGGACCTCAACAGCCGGTTCGGGGCGAGGGCCTCGCTCGACCCGGCGTTCGGCCCCGCCAAGGTCTTCGCTCCCAGTGTCCAGGGGCTCAGCGAATGAAGCGGCTGCTCGCCCTGGTGTCGCTGCTCGCCCTGGTGTCGCTGCTCGCCCTGGCCCCGGCTTTGCCGGCGTCGGCGGCCGAGCTCGACGAGCTCCTGGAGAGGAGCGGCGAGTCCGCCTACACCGCCGAGCAGATCATCAGCTGTTCCACGCCTGACGGCCCCCGCGACGCCATCGTGCGCATCGTCCAGGACGGTGAGCAGCTCAGATTTGGCTCGACAGCCGACGAGGCGGTGGAGGTCCTCGCCGGAGCGGGCGGCTGGTCGTTGCGCAGCGGCGGGGGAGTGATCAGCTCGGCCGCGGTGGAGACCGCCGGGACGACTTCGGCGCCGGCGTACGAGGCGGAAAGGGTGGGGCCCATCGTCTTCCTCGACCGTGCGGCCATGCGCTACCGCCTCGATCGCGACGGTGTGCAGCGCGCCGAGCTCATCTTCGACCTCGAGACCGGCGCCCTGGTCGGCTCGACGACCTTCGACGCCGACGGCACCGCGTACTGCCGGCGAAGATTCGTCTCCTTCGATCCCGGCGCCCCCGAGCTCGCCGCCGAGCTCGAGGCCCCAGTCGAGGTGCAGCCGGCCGACACCGGGCTCGGTCTTCCCGAGACGGTGGCCGGGTTCCAACGTCTCGATCGATACCGGGACGAGAGCGGGATCCGGTTCACCTATTTCTCGGACGGTTTCTTCTCGTTTGCCGTCTTCGAAGCCAGGGCGGAGGTGTCCCTGCCCGGGGGAGTCATGGCAACCGTCGGCGATGCCGTCTATCACCGCACCTCGAGCCCCGGCCAGGTCATCTACGTCTGGGAGACCGGGTCCGGATTGATGGCCCTGGTGGGCGACATGCCGTTCGACCTGCAGGAAGCGATCCTCGCCGAGCTGCCGCCCCCTTCCGACCCCGGCCTTTTCCGCCGCATGTGGCGCACCCTCTTCGGCTAGGGCCCAATACCGCGAACCCAGGGTTCTAGACCGCGTATAACGACGTCTACAACCCTGGGTTCGCGTTCTTGTCGCTCTATCCCCAGCCGTCGAGGAGGACCCGGGCGGCCCACTCGGTGGGGTCGCGCAGTTCGGAGGCGGCGGGCATGCGGGAGGGGTCCGACCACAGGACGTGGAGGGCGTCGTCGCCGTAGCGTCTCTCCACCTCTTGGTTGAAGGCCTCGCCGAGTCGGGTGGCCTCCACGGGCACCGGCCGCAGGCCGATCCCGGGCCCGCTCGCGGCGTCGGACCTCGCCTCATCCCTCGTCTCGGTGATCCGGTCGAAGCCGGGCAGCATGGAGTCCACCGAGCGGCGGGCGACGAGACGTGAGCACCCGGTGACCGCACCGAGGAACGCCTCGAGCTCCTGACGAGGACCCTCGGCGTCCTCCCCACCGACCAGCCCTTCGATCCCCCCTGCTTCTGCCAGTGCCTTCTCCAGCTCGGACGGGCTTGCGCCCGGCATCATGAGACCACTCAGCTTGGTGGGGTCGATGCGAATCGATGCCGCATAGTCGTCGATCAGCCGTGCCAGGTGATCGCCCACCCAGGGAATCTCCGCCAGCGAGCGGAAAGCGACTTCGTTGGCTATCACCCAGAGGTTCACCTCTCTGCGGTCGACGCCGTCGGGCTGCAACTCGTCGACATTGGGGACCACGATCTGGATCGGCCCCGGATGATGCGGGGGGAGGCCGGCGTCGAAGGATGCCATCAACCAGGTGGCCAGTGATCCGACCAGACCCCCAACCTGCATGCCGATCATCACCGGCGCCAGTTGATCCATCAGAGGCGCGGCCTCGCCTCCGTCGATGGTCGATCCGAACGGCTCGACCAGAGGTGCGTAGGACTCGAGGTTCTTCTCGGCCCAGCCACGCGGATCGAGGGTGAGCACATCCGATGCGGGGCGAACCGGGAATGGAGCGGCCTCACCGACGCGGTATTCGGCGAGACGGGCCAGCTCCCGGAGCTCCTCGGCCGCCCACGGTTCCACGGGCTGCCGCTCCCCGGTGAGGTGCTTGGCGATCTCGGCGGCGAGCTTCCAGTTGACCGGCCCCGGCTGGTTGAAGAGCTCGAAGAGCCTGGAGAAGAGGTCGTCTGGCATCAGCCGAGACTCCCCAGCGTGACCTGGATGGTGCGCTGTGTGTCGCCGCGCAGGATGCGCACCTCGACCTGGTCGCCGGACCGGTGTCGACGCAGGATTCCGAGCAGTTCCTCGAGCGTCTCCACCTCGGTCCCGGCCACTGCCACGATGACGTCGTTGATCTGGCCGCCGGCGTCCTCGAATGCCGAGGTCAGAGTCAAGTCCTGAACTCCGACCCCTACCGGGAACTCCGCTCCGCCCTCGTCGGCCCAGGCCGTCGTGCCCTCGATGCCGAGACGAGCGTGCCTCACCTCGCCGTCAGCGATCAGATCGTTGACCACGCCGACCGCCAGATCGATCGGGACCGCAAAACCCAGTCCCTCGGCACCGACGTTCGAGACGGCGATGGCGGTGGTGATGCCGATCAGTCGGCCCTCGGCGTCGACCAGCGCGCCGCCGCTGGAACCGGGAGCGATGGGGGCGTCGGTCTGCACCAGCCCGTAAAGCGTGGTGTCCAAGGACACGTCGAGGGAGCGGTCGAGGGCGCTGACGATGCCCGAGGTGACGGTGGGCCCTCCCTCGAGACCCAGCGGATTGCCCACCGCCACCGCCGGCTCTCCTATGGCCAGATCTGCCGACGATCCGATTTCGAGTGGGGTCACGTCCTCCCGGTCGACCAGGAGCACCCCGAGGTCGGTCACCGGATCGGAGCCGATCACCGTGGCCGGGAAGCGGGCCCCGTCGGCGAAGATCACCGACACCTCGTCGTTCCCCTCCACAACGTGGTGGTTGGTGATGATGTAGCCGTCATTGCCGTAGATGACGCCGCTCCCGCCGGCCTGTCCGAACAACGAGGTGGTCACGATGGCGACCGTGGACGGGATCACCCGGGCCGCCACCTCGGTGGCGGTGATCGAGTCCCCAAAAGTGGGAGGGGGGCCGGTAGGCGCGGGTGCAGTCAGCACCGGCGGCGGAGGGATGGTCGGCGGAGGTGGAGGCACCGGCTCCTCGAAAATGCCGAGAACCC
>JAHWLC010000197.1 GCA_019347585.1 Actinomycetota bacterium
ATTCAAGGGATATCGGGACGAGCCAGGGGTCGCATCAGACTCGGACACCGAGACCTACGTCGCACTCGAGCTCGAGATCGAGTCCTGGCGCTGGGCCGGTGTCCCCTTCTATCTCCGCTCCGGCAAGCGCATGCCCGTCACCGCCACCGAGATCCTGGTCGAGTTCAAGGCGCCGCCCCGGCTCTTCTTCGCCCAGTCCGACGCCCCGGCGCCACATCCCAACCACCTGTTGTTCCGTACCAAGCCGGGGGAGCGCGTTTCGATAAGCGCTCAGGTCAAGAAGCCGGGGGACAACCTGGTTTCACGCGCCGTCGAGCTCGACTACTCCTACGACGAGCACCGCGAGGGAGCCCGCGAAAGCGCCTACGCCCGTCTGCTCGTCGACGCCATGGAGGGAGACCAGAGGCTCTTCGCGCGGGCCGACGGAGTGGAGGAGGCTTGGCGGGTCGTCGAGCCCGTCCTCGAGAACCCGCCGCCAGTGGTCGGTTACGAGCCAGGCACCTGGGGACCGGGCCAAGCCGAGAGCCTGATCAAGGGTCACGGCTGGCATCAACCGTCCGGATGAGGCCCCCGGCTGGCGCTAGCAACCGGTGGCGTTCAACGCCAGCTATGCGATAGCAACACTCGGTCTTCGCTCACCGCAGCAGTCGCGCCGCGGTCAGATAGATGCGCGGGTCGGGATAGTCCTCGCAGTAGTTGTAGGCATAGGACACCCGAATGACGCCGTCGGTGTCCACCAGGAACTCTCCGGATTGCATCCAGGGGTCGTCGACCAGAGGCCTGCCCTGAGCCCGGCGCTCTTCCTGGAAGTCGAGGCCGGTGTCCTCCCTGCGCTCGCAAAATTCGGGCGGGGCGTCGTAGAGGACCTGCTCTTCGGACCAGTGGCCCAGGCCGAACGCCTTGTGGGCGGTGTAGTCCGGATCGGCCAGCATCTGAGCCGGCACCCCATAGCCGCGGTGGTAGGCGGCCACTCGCTCCGGCTCCCCGGGAGCGGCAATGACCACGTTCAGCCCCGCCTCCCGATAGGAAGGAAACTCCTCCTGCAGCCGGCTGGCCCGCTCGATGCCACATCCGCAGCCCAGGTGGCGCCAGAGCAGGATCAGCGCGGGGGCGTCCGCCCAGGTGGAGGAGAGGGAGACGGTGTTCCCCTTGGTGTCGAGGACGTCGGGGTCGGGGGCGGGATCACCCCGTCCCAGGGGACGACCTTCGATGGTCGGGCCGGCCACCCAGTGGTCCATCCACCGTCGCTCGGCCGAGAGGAGAAGGGCCTGCATGTCACGATCGTTCATCGCACCTCCATGGTTGGACACTAGGCGAGGGCCACTACGGTCATGGGCATGGCCAACCGCCTCGCCGCAGCCACCTCCCCCTATCTGCTCCAGCACCAGGAGAACCCTGTGGACTGGTACGAGTGGGGGCCGGCCGCCTTCGAGGAAGCGCGGCGCCGCGATGTCCCCATCCTGCTGTCGGTGGGCTACGCCGCATGCCACTGGTGCCATGTCATGGCGCACGAGTCCTTCGAGGACCCGGAGACGGCGCAACTAATGAACGAGAAGTTCGTCAATGTCAAGGTGGACCGCGAGGAGAGGCCCGATGTGGACTCGATCTACATGGAGGCGGTGCAGACCATGACCGGCCACGGAGGATGGCCGATGACGGTCTGGCTCGATCATCAAGGCCGGCCCTTCTTCGCAGGCACCTATTTCCCTGACCGTCCCCGCCATGGCATGGCGAGCTTCCGCCAGGTCATCGAGGCGGTGTCCGATGCCTGGGAGCAGCGTCGCTCCGAGGTGGAGGGCCAGGCGGAGAATCTCCTCGCCTCCATCTCCCGAACCATCCCGCCGCGGCCCACCGGCGGAGAGGAGACGCTGGAATCGGCTTTTCAGGCGATCGCCTCCTCGTTCGACGCCAGGCACGGCGGATTCGGTGGTCCCCCCAAATTCCCCCAGCAGCCCGTGTTGGAATGGTTGCTCAGGGTCAGGGAGGAGGAATGGGCGGCAGGAGCCGACGCCATGGTGGTGAAGACCCTGGACGAAATGGCCGCCGGCGGCATCCACGACCAGATCGGAGGCGGGTTCGCACGCTACTCGGTCGACGAGCACTGGCTGGTCCCCCACTTCGAGAAGATGCTGTACGACAACGCCCAACTGGCCCGGGTCTACCTGTGGGCAGGCGTCGAGCTGAAAAGAGAGGACTTCGCCGAGGTGGCCCGGCGCACCCTCGACTACGTGCTGCGCGACCTGCGCCATCCCGACGGAGGGTTGTTCAGCTCCGAGGACGCCGACTCCGAGGGCGTGGAGGGCAAGTTCTACGTCTGGTCCCGGGCTGAGATCGAAGAGGTGCTCGGAGAAGGCGCCGAGGAGATCATCGGTTACTACGGGGTGACCGAGGGGGGGAACTTCGAAGGGGCCAACATCCTCAACGTCGTCGGCGATGAACCGCCACCAGGTCTGGACCCTGCTCGTGAAGCGCTCCTCGAGGCGCGGGGGGAGCGGGTCCGGCCCGGTCTCGACGACAAGGTCGTCGCCTCGTGGAACGGTCTGGGGGTGAGAGCGTTGGCCGAGGCGGGTGCTGCTCTCTCGGATGACCGATATCTGGAGGCGGCCCGCCAGACCGCCGATTTCGTCCTCCTCCATCTGGTGGAAGGGGGCCGGTTGATGAGGTCGTGGCGGGAGGGGCGCACGTCGGTCCCCGGCTTCCTCGATGACCACGCATCCATGGCCGTGGCTCTTTTCAGTCTCTACGCAGCGACGGGGGAGGAGCGTTGGTACGAGGAGGCGACCGCCATGGTCGACCGCCTCGACCGGTTCGCCAATCCCGAAGGCGGCTATTACACGACCGCCGAGGACGGCGAGACACTGGTGAAGCGCCCGGTGGACTACACCGACAACCCGCTGCCCTCCGGCAACGGGCTGGCGGCCGAGGCACATCTCCTCGCCGCCCTCTACACGGGCGAAGCCCGCCATCGGGAGCAGACCGAGCAGGCGCTGCGTGCTGCCGGCCTCCTCATGGAGCGGTACCCCTCGATGGTGGGCAGGCACCTCGCCGTGCTTCATTCCTCTCTCCACTCCAGGGAACTGGCGGTGGTCGGTCCCGAGTGGCGGGCCCTGGCCAGCGTGTACTGGGAGCGTTTCCGGCCTGAGATCGCCCTGGCGGGCTCCGCCGGCAACGGTGCGGTTGTCCCCCTCCTCCGGGATCGGCACCAGCCCGGCCGCACCCTGGCCTACCTCTGCCACGGGTTCGTCT
>JAHWLC010000198.1 GCA_019347585.1 Actinomycetota bacterium
GGAGAGTCCGGTCCCGGCCCCATAGCGGACCAGGGTCATCTCGGCCAAGATGGAGACCGCCACCTCCTGGGGGGTCTCCGCCCCGATGTCGAGCCCGATCGGGGAATGGATGCGGGCGATGTCCTCCTCGGTGAACCCGAGCTCTTCGAGGCGGGCCACTCTCTGGCGATGGGTGCGACGGCTCCCCATGGCCCCGATGTAGCGGGTGTCCGAGCGGAGGGCGGCCGCCAGCGGCGGGGTCTCGTGACGGGGGTCGTGAGAGAGCACCACCACCCAGGTGCGCCGGTCGAAGTGGAGCTGGCCCATGATGTCGTCGGGCCAGCCCACCATCACCCGGTGGGCGTCGGGGAAGCGCTCTTCGGTGGCGAAAGAAGGACGGGAGTCGACCACTGTCACCCGGTATCCCATCTGGGAGCCGAACGAGCTGACCGCCTGCCCGATGTGGACCGCCCCGAACACGAGGAGGTCCGGCGGCGGGGCCAGAGTCTCGATGAACACCGAGTGATCGCCGTAGTCGAGCGTTCTGTGCTGCTCGTTCCTCATCAGCGAGAGGGCGTCTTCCGAGACGTCTTCCGCGATATTCCCGGGGAGAGAGCCGGCGGCCACCGTCCCCGAAGAGTCGATCACGGCCTTGGAGCCGAGTGCCGGGCCCTCGACCACGGTGGCCACCGAGCCAAACTCCTCGGCCTCGAGGATCCGAGAGATGGCGTCGAGGACCGAGCTCACCAGGGCTCGATGAAGACGTCGATCGTCCCCCCGCAGGACATGCCCACCTCGAAGGCGTCCTCGTCGGCTATCCCGTAGGTCACGAGCTTGGGCCGCCCCGTCTCGATGACCTCTTGGGCATGGAGGAAGACGTCGTTCTCGACACAGCCGCCGCTCACCGATCCCTCCATGTCGCCGTCGGAGGAGACCAGGAACTTGGATCCCTCCGGCCGGGGAGCGCTGCCGTGCACCTTGACCACCGTGGCCACCGCCACGTCCTTGCCTTCCCCGACCCAGCGGTTGCGCAGCGCCAGCTGATTTCTCATCTCACTCCAATGTCTATCACAGGGCCACGATTGCTCAGACCCGCAGGCCTGCCATCGACTCGAGCACCCGGACCACCCCGCGCAGGTCCTCGACGCTGGCCGCCGGCAGGAGATGGTCGATGTGAGGGAGCGCGGCCCTCATCCCCCGGGTGGCGGGCCGGTAATCGCTGCGAGCCGCCAGCGGGTTGAGCCAGACCACCTTGTGGACGGACCGGGCGAGTCGCCTCATCTCCTTGGAGAGGACGGCGGGATCGCCCGTGTCCCAGCCGTCGCTGAGAATCAGCGCCACGGGGCCCCCCCGCGCCATCCTCCGGCTCCATTCCCGATTCCAGGTGCCCACCGCCTCGCCGATGCGGGTGCCCCCGGACCAGTCGGAGACGGTGCGAGCCACACCGGCGAGAGCCGATCCAACATCCCTCTTCTTCAGATCTTCGGTGATCCGGGTGAGCTCGGTGGAGAAGGTGAACACCTCCACGGTGTCGAGACGACGTGAGGCGGCGTGGGCGAAGACCAGGAACATGTCGGCATAGGAGGCCATGGACCCGGAGACATCGGCGATCACGATCAGCGGCCGCTGGCGCAGCCGTCGCTCCCGTCGGCTGATGCGGAGGAGGTCTCCTTCGGGGCCGATGGCGCCTTTGAAGGTGCGTCGCAGATCGGGCCGCCGCCCCCGGGGCGCCGCCACCCATCTCCTGGTACGGAAATCCGACGGTTGCCACAGCATGGTCATCACCAGCCGGCGCGCCTGTTCCGCCTCGTCGCCCTCGAGTTCGGCGAAGTCGCGGTGGGCGAGCCGCTCCAGGTTTGAGGCCCCGGTCTCGGCGCTCAGGCTCTCGCCTTCCCCTGACGCCTCCGGGCTGTGGATGATCGGCCGGGCTCCGGTGGACCCGGCGAGCCCGGAGCGACCCTCCGTTCGTGGCGATCGATCGGACATCCCGAAGAAGCGGCGGAACTCCTCGTCGAATGTCTCCCTCTGGGCAGGATCGGTGATGGAGAGGGACCGCAGCGCGGCGTGGACCTGGGCCCGCTGGGCCGGGTCGACGAGGAGGAGCGACCGCGCCATTTCTCCCACCTGATCCGAAGTGACGGTCATGCCCCGGCTGCGCAGGGCTTGGGCGAAGGACGCCAGGTCCGGCACCGGGCCCGGGCGGGGGGTTCGAGGGCGGGTGCTCCCCTCAGAGGGCACGGCTCATCCCACCAGCGCTTCGACCCCCGCCGAGCGCACTGCGTCGATGTCGTCCTTGTACTTGAGGACGACACCGAGGGTCCTGTCGGCCAGCTCAGGGGTGAGTCTCCCGTGGTGGAGGAGGTTTATCGACCGCGCCCAGTCGAGAGTCTCGGCGACCCCGGGCGGCTTGAACAGCTGCATGTCCCGGAGCCGCTCCATCGCCCGGGTCAGGCTCTCCGCCAGCGCCGCCTCGATGGCCGGCACCTTTCGGGTGACGATGGCCGCTTCCAGCGACGGCGACGGATAGTCGATCCAGTGGTAGATGCAGCGCCGTTTCAGGGCGTCGTGGATCTCCCTGGTCCGGTTGGACGTGATGACCACGATCGGGGAGGTCTCGGCTTCGATGGTGCCGATCTCGGGGATGCTCACCTGGAAGTCGGAGAGCAATTCGAGGAGGAATGCCTCGAACTCCTCGTCGGCGCGGTCGAGCTCGTCGATGAGCAGCACGGCGCGGTGGCCGTCCCGGCTGGCTTCGATGGCCTGGAGGAGGGGGCGGGCGATGAGGAACTCCCGGCTCATGACGTCGCGGGCCTGGGCCCGCGGGCCCTCGCCCCTCGCCTCGAGTAGCCGGATCTCCATCATCTGACGGGCGTAGTCCCACTCGTAGAGGGCCTGGCTCACGTCGAGTCCCTCGTAGCACTGGAGACGGATCAGTGGCTCTCCGGCGATCGCCGCCAAAGCCTTGGCCGCCTCGGTCTTGCCCACCCCGGCCTCGCCCTCGAGGAAGAGGGGACGCCCCAGCTGGAGGGAGAGATGGATCGCGACGATGAGGTCCTCGCCGGCGAAGTAGTCCTGCCGGTCGAGGGCGGTCGCCAGCTCCTCGATGGTTCGGGGGATCATCCGCCCAGGTTACGGCGCGTCATCGCCCTTTCACGATCCCCCTGGGGCTCGAAGGTCGAGGGTGCACGGAGATTGCCGTCCCGGCACACGCAGGCACGGTCGACTTTGCCGCGGCATGACCCATAACCTATTGACGTGTTCGACAC
>JAHWLC010000199.1 GCA_019347585.1 Actinomycetota bacterium
TCCTCGATCACCTTCCTGATCGCCATCCGGGCCGTGGCGTCGGCGCCGGCCCACGTCTCCGCCCACCTCGACCCAACCGAAGTCGAGAGCTCCCCGAGCAGGGCGACCGGGTCGGCGTGGAGGAGATGGGTGGCGGAGCGGTCCGGGTCGAGACGCCGCCCCCAGCGGTCCACCCTCACGATCACCGGCGCCGAGGAGACGAGGGACTCCAGGCGGGGGCTCGGTCCCACCGCCCCCACCGCGATCACCAGATCGGGGCGAAGGTACTCGGGGATCCCGGCGGCGAGGAGGTGGTGATAGGAGGTGACGACGCCCCCGTCTCTCATCCCGGAGAGCGCCGTGGCGAGCACCGGCCAACCCAGACGCTCGACCTGCTCCCGCATCGAGGCGCGCTCGTATTGCCCCTCCCCCAGCACGAGGAGCGGCCTGTCGGGGTCTCCCAGCTCCGGCACCGGCGGGCGGGGCGGGCCGGGGACCGGCAGCCGGAGCCATGGCGTGCCCCCCTCCCTGCCCTCGATGCCGTGGGGGTAGGTCTCCGCCCTGGTCCGGCCGTCGTCGGCGACGGGGACGGTGGGCTCCCTGAATGCGGCGTTGAGGTGGACCGGCCCGGGCCGCCCCGCCCAACCCCGGGCTCGGGCGACGGCTTCGGCCGTGGTCGCCCGCCAATGATGCTTCGAGTCGGTGCGCGGCCCGGGAGCGGCCAGCTCGGCAAAGCGTCTCACCTTGTCCCCGAACAGCCGCTTCTGGTCGATGGCCTGGTTCGCCCCCACCCCCCGCATCTCGGCCGGGCGGTCTGCCGAGACGACGATCAGCGGGGTGAGCGAGAGATCGGCCTCGACCACCGCGGGCAGATAATTGGCGGGCGCAGTACCGGAGGTGGAGATGGCCGCCGCGGGCTCCCCCGTCGCCTTGGCCCGGCCCAGGGCGAAGAACGCCGCCGACCGCTCGTCGAGGACGACCCTCGACTCCACCAGGGGATGCCCGGCGGCGGCGATGGCCAGCGCGGCCGAGCGCGATCCGGGCGAGATGACCACGAGTCTCACCCCGCCCCTGGCCAGCTCGTCGATGAGGGCGCGTGCCATGGCGGTGCTCGGGTTGGGCTGGGTCACGTCAGGACCTCGGCGGCCGCACGCATCTTTCGCAGCATCTCGGCGGAGCGGTCGCGGTCGGGACGCCAACGTTCCAACAGGGTGGGGTCAGGCTCGGGCCTTCGCACCTCGATCTGGCCGTCCTTTGAGATCAGGGGCTGCATCGTGACGTCACCCTCGAGCAGGGCGACAGTCCCGAGACCGCAGGCGTAGGGAAGCTCCTCGAGCAGCGATGCGGCGAGCAGGCCCCCGTAGATGCCGACCGATGTCTCCACCGCGGAGGAGATGACCACGGGCACCGCGCACCTGGAGGCGAGCTCGAGGACCCGGGCCACCCCGCCCATCGGCTGCACCTTGAGGACGAGGACATCGGCGGCGCCCTCCTCGATCACTTCGAGCGGCCGTGGGCTGTTTCTCACCAGCTCATCGGCGGCCAGGGGGACATCGACCCTCGCCCGCAGCTCCACCATCTCCTCCAGGGTGGCAACCGGCTGCTCTGCATACTCGAGATCGAACCTGGCCAACCCGGCCAGCCGGGACGCCGCCGTGTCCACGTCCCAGGAGGCGTTGACATCGACCCTCACCTTGCCCAACGGCCCCAGGGCCTCTCGGACCGCGGCCACCCGAGCCTCGTCGTCGGCGGCGCTCTGCCCCGGATCGGCGATCTTCACCTTGGCAGTGGTGGCCCCGGACTCGAGGACCAGGGCGGCGGCAGCCTCAGGGCCGACCGCCGGCACGGTGACGTTGACCGGGATGTGCGAGCGGCCCGGTGCGGGAAGCGCGCCGCAAGCCAGCTCCAGGGCAGCCGCCAGCCACCTGGTGGTGACGCCGGGGGGGTAATCGGGGAACGGGGAGAATTCTCCCCAGCCGCCAGGCCCCTCCACCAGGACCGCCTCCCGATGGTCGACCCGGCGGAAGCGATGGCGCATGGGGATGCGCACCGGGTGGAGGCGAAGCGGCTCCAGGACCGAGCTCATCCCTCCTGCACCTCCCGTATGTGATCTATGAGACGGGCGAGCTGCTCCTCGCTCAGCGAAGTCGAGAACGAGGGCATCCTTCCCCGGCCATGCTCGATGGTCGTCTCCAGAAAGCTGTCGGGCCGGGCCGCCGAGTTCGATCGCGGCCCGAGCGGGGGTCCGATCCCTCCCTCGAGATCGTCACCGTGGCAGTTGGCGCAGAGCATCGAGTAGATCTCGGCCCCAGTGGCGTCCTCGAGAGGGCGGCTCACCGAGCAGCCGGCGAGGAGCGCCAGGAGCCCGAGGACTGCGACCCTCGTCATCCCAGCCGGTGACTGCTCACCCGTCACCGGTGGCCAGTTCCCGCACCAGCTGGGCCCGGCTCCGGGGGACCACGAGCACGGCGTCGGGAGTCTCGATGATCACGACCCCATCCAGGCCGGCGGCGGCGACCCGGCGCGAGGTCGCCCTGATCAGCGACCCCTCGACGTCTCTGAGCACCACATCGCCCTCCACCGTGTTGCCGTGCTCGTCCCGATCCGATGCCGCCCAGAGCGCCTGGAAGGACCCGATGTCGTCCCAACCCGCCTCCAGGGGGAAGACCACCCCCCGATCTGTCTTTTCCATGACCGCGTGGTCGAAGCTGACGCTCTCCACCTCCGCGAACTCGGGGCCCAGCTCCATCCATCCGTCGGAGCCGGGCCGCATCGCACCCTCCACCCCGGCAACGAGTGAGGGAGCAACCCGCCGCGTCTCGGCGAGGAGAGTCTCCGCGGTGAGGACGAACATCCCCGAGTTCCACAGATATCCCGCCTGCTCCACCATCTGCTCGGCACGGGCCAGCTCCGGCTTCTCCACGAACTCGGCCACCGACCAGCCTCCCGAACGCTTCTCGCCCGCCCGGATGTAGCCGAACCCCGTCTCCGGCCGGTCGGGCGTGATCCCGAAAGCGACGATGCTCCCCTGCTCGGCGTGGCGGGCGGCCTCGTCGACGGTGGCGCGAAAGCTCTCCGTGTCGGCGATGAGATGGTCCGAGGGGAGGATCACGAGGACGTCACCGGGATCGGCGGACAACGCCCCGGCGACGCAGGCGGGGGCGGTGTTTCGACCGGCGGGCTCGAGGATCACCAGATGGGGTCGGACTCCCGCCCGGTCGCAGGCCTCCTCGACGAGATCGGAGTGAGTC
>JAHWLC010000019.1 GCA_019347585.1 Actinomycetota bacterium
GCCCAGTTCGTGGAGTCGGTGAGCGGAGCGGCCAAGGCCAGCCACCCCCACCTGGCCAAGGTCTTCTCCGTCTCCGAGGTGGAGGGGGGCGCCTACTCGGTGTCGGAGTGGACCGGGGGGGCGACGCTGGCCGACCGGGTGGCGGCCACCAGACCTATCGAGCTCCCCGACTTCCTCCCCAACGCCACCGGGTTGGCCGACGCACTGGCCGCCCTGCACGCCCAGGAGGTGGCCCACGGCGCCATCGATCTGGGGGCGATCTCCTACTCGGCGGCACACGCCGCCAAGCTGGGGGCATTCGGCCGGGTGCCGCGAACCGATATCGAGGGCGACGTGAGGGCACTGGCCGCAGCCCTGGAGACGGCTCTGACCGGCTCTCCGCCCGGCGGGCCGCCCCCGTCGGAGCGCATCGACGGAGTGCCCCGGGCCCTCGACTCTCTGCTGCGCACCGCTCAGTCGGGGGGCTACACGGCGCCCGGTCTGCGGGAGGCTCTGGGCGCGGCCCCCACGCCGCGGGAGCCTCAGCCCCAGTCCCGGGCCACCTCCCTTCGCCTCCTCTTCGCCGCCCTTGGCCTGGTGGTGGTCGCCGCCGGATTGGTCGCCCTGGGGAGGCTGGTCAGCGGGGGCGGCCCACCGATACTCCCTCCGCGGGCGACGACGGCGACGAGCGTCGCGACCTCCGTGGCAGAGACGCCGCCGGCCACCCTTCCGGGATCGGTGGGGATCATCGAGACCCGGTCGTTCGACCCTTTCGGGGAAGGCGGCGAGAACGACGACCTCATCCCCAACCTGGTCGACGCCGACTCGAGGTCGGCGTGGCAGACCGAGCGCTACCAGAGCCCGATCGGGTCCCTGAAGCCAGGGGTCGGGGTGGTGTTCACGGTCACCGGCTCGCCGTCCCGGGTCGAGCTGATCGAACTGAGCGAGGGGACACGCTTCGAGATCTACTGGACCGGGCAGTTCTCCGGAGACCTCGTCGGCTGGGAGCGGATCGCCGGGGGGGCGTCCCCTCCCGGCGCCACCGTCGTCGGACTTCCCCGCCGGGAGAGCGGCTTCTGGCTGGTGTGGCTGACCGACCTTCCCCAGCAGGGCGACGGGTCCTATCAGGCGACACTGGCAGAAGTACGATTCAGACCGTGATCACCAGGGAGGAGGAGGCGACGCTTCTGGCCCGCGTGGTCGCCGGCGACCACGACGCCTTCGCCGAGGTGATGCGGGCCCACGAGGATCGGGTGTTCTCCGTCTGCCTCCGCATCGTCGGCGATCGCGAGCGGGCGCTCGACGTCACCCAGGAGACCTTCCTCACCGTTTTTCGCAAGGCCTCGCAATTCCAGGGGAGGTCGGCGCTGGGCACCTGGATCTACCGCATCGCGGTGAACCGCTGCTACGACGACTTGCGCAAGGCGAAGCGGCAGCGCAGCGATCCCCTCCCCGATCAGAGCGACCCGCCCGACGATGCCGCCCTCGATGCGGTGGAGTCCGCCGGGCTCCGCCCCGAGCTGCGGAGGGCCTTGGCGGCGCTTCCCCCCGACTTCCGTGCCGCGGTGGTGCTGTCCGACGTCGAGGGGTTCTCCATGCCCGAGGCGGCCGAGGCACTGGGGGTTCCGGTGGGCACGGTCAAGTCACGCGTGTTCAGGGGGAGACGATTGCTCGCCGAGGCGCTGGGGAACCAAACGGCCACATGAGAGCATCAAAGGATCATCATGCGTGAACGCGAGCGCGAGCTGATCGCCGCCCTGGCCGAGGGCTCCCTCGAAGACGAGACGGAGGCCCGGGCGTTGCTGGAGGCCTCGCCCGAGGCCCGGGCCGAGTACCAGCTCCAGCGTCACGCGCTCGAGGCGCTCTCCACGGCCTCACCAACCGAGATGACCGACCTGGAGCGGGCGAGACTCCATGGGGAGCTGTGGACACGGCTCCGGGCCGAGAAGGCGAAGACCCGCTCGACGGTGGGGATCTACGGGTGGTCGCTGGCGGCAGCCGCCCTCTTCGTGGTGGTCGGTCTGGCCGCGGTCCTCGGAGGCGGGCTCCTCGGCGGCCAGGGCGCCGCCACGGACACATTCGAGGAGATCGCCTCCGGCCTGTCCGATACCACCGCCGCCGCCGAGATGGCCACCGAGGAGACGCAGGCCGGCGAGGAAGCTGAAGCATTTGCGGCGGGAGACAGCGAGTCGGCGGCGGTCACCGAAGAGGCTCAGGACTACTTCGAAGAGGAGGCGACCCGGCTGCGAAGCGACGAGTCCCTCGGCCGGGCGGCTGATGGCGGGGATGAGGACTCCGGCTGCCTGGAGAGGGCGGAGTTATTCGATCACGAGGTGGTGGACGTGGTGGGCGAGGATCCTGCCGCACTCGTGGAAGGCCGCTACCTGGCCGCGGTGCCGGCCGGGGCGGAGATCGAGCCCGCCACGCCCATCCACTTCGTCGACAGTGACACTTGCGAACTGGTCTACACCGCCGGTTAGACGGTGTGCTGACGGGCGCCCGCTACCCTCACCCGGATGGAGGAATACGCAAGCAGGTTCGCCGACTTCCTCGAGGAAATCGCCCTCAGGATCCGCGCTCTCACCGTCGATCGGATCTCCCGCTACATCACTTTGGGTGGTCTGGGAATCATCGCCGCCGCTCTGGGGTTGACCACTTCGATATTCCTGCTCTGGGCGATCTTCGGCGCGCTGGAGATCCCGCTCAGCACGGCAGGCGCCTTCGCCGTCCTCGGTGCCGTATTCGTGGCGGTGGGGGCGACGCTTTGGTTCATGAGGACTGACAGAGAGTGACCCAGCACGAGAAGCTGATAATCATCGGATCGGGCCCGGCCGGGCTCACCGCGGCCCTCTACGCCTCCCGCGCCGATCTCGACCCGCTCGTTTTCGAGGGCTCTGCGGCAGGTGGCCAGTTGATGATCACCACCGACGTCGAGAACTATCCCGGCTTCCCCGACGGCATCCTGGGCCCCGAGCTGATGGCCAAGTTCCGCGCGCAGGCCGAGCGATTCGGCTCGACCATCGTCGAGCGCGACGCGACCCGGGTCGACTTCAGCGAGCGGCCGTTTCGCATCTGGGTCGGCGACCAGGAGTACCGCGCCGACTCGGTGATCGTGGCCACCGGGGCCACCGCCAAATGGCTCGGAATCCCGGGCGAGGAGAAGCTCACTGGCAAGGGCGTGTCCGCGTGCGCCACCTGCGACGGGTTCTTCTTCAGGAATCAGGACCTGGTAGTGGTGGGTGGGGGCGACACCGCAATGGAGGAGGCGCTCTTCCTCACCAAGTTCGCATCGAAGGTCACCGTCGTCCACCGACGCGACGAGCTGCGGGCCTCCAAGATCATGGCGAAGCGGGCGATGGACCACGAGAAGATCGAGTTCCTATGGGACACGATCGTCACCGAGGTCCACGGTGACGGCAAGGTGACCGGGGTGAGCCTGGAGAGCACCAAGACAGGGGGTGGCTCCGAGCTCGCCGTCGATGGCGTCTTCGTCGCCATCGGCCACAAGCCCAACACGGACCTCTTCATCGACCATCTCGACCTCGACCCCAACGGCTACGTCATCCTCCGCGACGGGGCATCCACCTACACGTCCGTCGACGGAGTCTTCGCCGCAGGCGATGTGGCCGATCATGTGTACCGGCAGGCGGTGACCGCCGCCGGCACGGGCAGTCGTGCCGCCATAGACGCGGAGAGATGGTTGGCCTCCCAGGAATAGGCCACAACCACCAGCAACCAAGGAGATAGCAAATGGCCGAGATCGTCACCCTCAACCAAAGCGACTTCAACGAGGCGATCAGCGGGGACAAGCCAATCCTCGTCGACTTCTGGGCCGAGTGGTGCGGTCCCTGCAAAGTGATCGCCCCGGTGCTCGAGGAGATCGCCGAGGAGCATGACGGTTTCACGATCGGCAAGCTCAACGTCGATCACAACCCCGACGCCGCCGCGGCCCATGACGTCATGAGCATCCCCACGCTGATCTTGTTCGAGGACGGCGTGGAAAAGAAGCGAATCGTCGGTGCGGCGCCCAAGCACCGACTCCTCCAGGAGCTCGCCGAGTACACCACCTGAGCGAGAAAGGCGGCTTCGCGCCGCTTGCTCTTTAAGCTTTCAGCATGCGCCTCTATCGGATCGGCGACGCGGGACCTGCCGTCAGGGACATCCAGGATCGGCTCGCCGCCCTCGGCTTCGACCCCTCACCCGACCCCAGGGCCGAGTTCGCCGAGGCGACCGAGAAGGCGGTATCCGAATTCCAGCGGGCGAAAGGGCTCGAGCCCGACGGAATCGTCGGCCCCGACACGTGGCGGGTGCTCTACGAGGCCGGATACCGGCTCGGGGACCGGCTGCTCTTCCTGCGGCGGCCCATGATCCGGGGTGAGGATGTCTCCGAGCTGCAGTCGAGGCTCAACTCCCTCGGCTTCGACTCGGGCAAGGTCGACGGCATCTTCGGTCCCGACGCGGAACGAGCGGTGATCGACTTCCAGCAAAACCGCTTCCTGGCAGAAGATGGAAAAGTGGGTCCGGAAGTGGTCACTGAACTCCATCTGGTGAGCCGGGGGGAGATGAGGGAGAGCCGCTATGCGATCCGGGAGCGGGAGTGGATGCGCATGCTCCCCGACACCGTTGCCGGGGCCAGGGTCTATCTCGACGCCGGGTGCCGGGACCCCGACGAGGCCAAGGCAGCCTGGGAGGCGGCCAGCGCCGCCGCCCTCGCCATCCAGGACGCAGGCGGTCTGCCCATGATGTCACGCAGCCAGGACACCCACCTCCCCGAGCGGGTCAGGGCGCGCAGGGCCAATCGCATGGGCTCGGACCTCATCGTCGCCTTCCAGTTGGGCGACAACGACAGCGTCTACTACTTCGCCACCGAGCGTTCCTCGTCCGCGGCCGGGGAGGAGCTGGCCCGGGCGATCGCCTCCTGTGTCGGGTCGCATGTCGAGGGTCGTGCCAATGCAATGCTGAAGGAGACCCGGGCGCCGGCGGTGGTGGTCGCCCGCAGTCCCCTGGACGAGAGGACCGGGACGGCGGTGGCAAGCGGGATCTCGCAGTTCTTCACCGCTGCCGCGGCTATGAGATGACGCGGTAGATCCGCTCCAGCTCTTCGATGGAGCCGAACTTGATCTCGACGGTGCCCTTCCGGTTGCGGTAGGTGATCTTGACCTTGGCGTCGAGATGATCGCCGAGGCGCTTTTCCAGCTCGATGAGCTCGACGGGTCGAAGCTGGCGAACCCGCGGCGCCGGCTCGTCCTCGAGGTCCCCTTCCATCTCCCGGCGGGTGCGCACCGCGTCCTCCATCTGCCGCACGCTCCACCCCTCTGCGACCGCTTTCTCGGCGAGGTAGAGGGCGTATTTCCTGTCCTCGAGCCCGAGCAGGGCCCGGGCGTGACCGGCGCTCAGCGATCCGGCGTCGACCATGGTCTGCACTGGGCCGGGCAGTTGCAGAAGCCTCAGGGTGTTGGACACCGCGGGACGTGACTTGCCCACCCGCCGGGCCACCTGCTCCTGTGTCATTCCATAATTTTCCAGGAGCTGTCGGTAGGCGTGCGCTTCCTCGAGAGGAGTCAGGTCCTGGCGCTGCACGTTCTCGACCAGAGCCTCCACCAGGGTGTCGTCGGCGGTGGCCTCCCTCACCACCGCGGGGATCGTCTTCAACCCGGCTCTCTGCGCGGCCCGCCAACGCCGCTCCCCTGCGATCAAGACGTAACCCTCGTCACCGCTGGTGACGATCACCGGCTGCAGCACTCCCACCTCCCGAATCGAAGCCGACAACTCGTCGAGACCCTCCTCGTCGAACCTGCTCCTCGGCTGCTGGGGGTTGGGTTCGATTTCGTCCACCCCTACCTGAAGAAACTCGGATCTCTCCTCCTCGGCGGTGGTGGGGATGAGCGCCTCCAGACCTCTCCCCAGACCGGCTTTTCTCGGGCTCAACTGTCCTCCTCACTCAAGTCGTGTCGGATCATGAACTCCTTGCCCAAGTGCCGGTATGCGATCGCTCCCCGGCTCATCGGGTCCAGGGTCTCCATGGGCTCGCCATAAGAGGGCGCCTCAGAGATCCGCACCGATCTCGGGATCACCGCGTCGTAGGTGAGGTCACCGAAGTAGTCGCGGACCTGTTGGGCCACGTCTTTGGACAAGGTGGTGCGACCGTCGTACATGGTGAGGACAACGCCGGAAACCTTCAACTTCGGGTTGAGGTTTGACGTCACCAGATCGACGTTTCTCAGGAGTTGGGACAGACCTTCCAAAGCGTAGTACTCACACTGGATGGGAATGACCACCTCCTGGGCCGCGGTGAGCGCGTTGACCGTGAGCAGACCCAGCGAAGGGGGACAGTCGATCAGAATGACATCGAACCTGGCATCGGTGGCCTCGATGGCGTTGCGCAGCCGCGTTTCACGTGAAAACAAGGAGACCAGTTCGATCTCGGCGCCGGCCAGGTCGATGGTGGCCGGCACCACGAAGAGATTTCGCACCGAAGTGGGCTCGATGGCCTCGTCCAGAGTCGATTCCTTGAGAAGAACGTCGTAGATGGAGATGTCGATGCCACTTCGATCGATTCCCAGACCCGACGAGGCGTTTCCCTGCGGGTCCAGATCGATGAGAAGGACCCGCTGATCCTGAAAAGCCAGGGACGCAGCGAGATTGATGGCGGTGGTCGACTTGCCGACCCCGCCCTTCTGGTTGGCCAACGCCACCACGATGGGCTGGGACATCTAGGCGCGCATGATAAGAAGCCAGACCGGGCGGTCAAGCAAATCCCGGGGTATTTCTTTGACTTCCCAGCCGGTCCGGTCTTCAGGTGGGCCGATCCAAGATCCCCCCAGCACCGCCCGCCCCCCCTCTGCCAGATGCTTCCTGAGCACCGGATCGAGTCGAGGCGGGCTGGCGAGGGCTCGGGCCACCAACATCGGAGCCTCTCCCTCCATACTCCCTATCTCCCGCTGCAGGACCGTGACGTTGTCGAGCCCGAGCACCCGTACCGCCCGCTTGGCCAGGTCCACTCGAGCTCCGGAACGATCCACCAGAACCGTTTCCGTCTCCGGGAGCAGCACTGCCAGGGGGATGCCGGGAAGACCCACACCGGTGCCCAGGTCCCAAATGACTCCTGGTGGGGCGGGGTGGTCCCAGCCGGCGTAGAAAAGCAGCGAGTCGGCGATATGCCGGTCCTCGAGACGATGGGTCTCGGCCGGCCCCAGACCACCAGCAGGAACGGCCTCACCCTCCAGCCACTCCTGGTAGCGGCGGAGAGACTCGCGCTGACCTGGGGAGATCTGCCTCCCCACGTAATCGGCCACCCTCTGCCACCGGTCGGGTTTCACGTGAAACCGCCAGCGACAGGCACCTACTCCTCCTCCGAGCCCCCTTCGGAGTCGCTCACGGAGAGCACCACATAGCGGCGGGGTGGCTCACCTTCGCTGTAGGAGGTGACGCCGCCCCTGGCGGCGGCGGCGTCGTGGATGACCTTGCGGTCGGCCGGGCTCATCGGCTCCAGCATGATCTCGCCACCCTCTTCGAGAAGCTGATCGATGAGCTGGTCGGCGTAGATGGAAAGGGCCTGGCGTCTCCGCTCCCCGTAACCGGCTATATCGAGACGGAGACGGGCCGAGTCGCGGGTGTCTCGCTGAATCACGGTCCTGGTCAGCTCATGGATCGCCGATCGCACCGATCCCCGATCTCCCACCAGGGCCTCGGTTTGCTCCCCCTTGACATTGGCCACCACCAGGTCGTCGTCGACGCTGGCGGTGACCTCTCCCTCCAGACCGTACGCGTCGAGTAGACCCTCGAGGAACTCGCGGGCTATCTTGGCCTGATCCTCCAGGCCGAGCTGGGGTCGATCGTCTTCCAACGCCTTCTTCTCCGGTCTCTTCTCCTGCTTCTTCTTCTCCCCGCCCCGGGGCTTGTCCTGTCTCTGCCTCTGTCGTTGCTGTGGTTTCTCATTCTGGTCGCGCTGGTCACCCCGACGACGGCGATTGTCGGGTCTTTTTGCACCGCGGCCCCGCCGTTGCCGAGTCTTCTCCTGACGCTTCACCCTGACCACGGCGTCCTCGCCGCCCAAGCCGAGAAACCCCTTGACCGGCTCTGAGATGATCTCGACCGCGAGCTCTTCGGGGTCGTCCACCCCCAACTCGACCATGGCCGCTTCCACCGCCAGGTCCACGGTCTTCGCCCTGATCTCGACGTATTCCACGTCTTACCTCCTCCTGCGCCGACGGCGCTGCTTGTCGACTGCTCCCGGCTGCGGCTTGCCGGGAGCGTCGTCGTTCTGGCCCGACTCTTTCTCGGGTTTGCTGGCCTCGTCCGCCCCGGGAAGTGTGGGGCGGCCGTCGATCTTGAATATGAGCGCCTGTTGGCCGAATCGGAACAGGTTGGAGGTGGCCCAGTAGAGGACCAGCCCGGCGGGGAAGCTCCAGGAAATCACCCCGATGAACAGGGGCATGATCTTGGTGATGGCCTGCTGGGCACCGGCACCCTTCTGGTTGGGTCGCTCCTGACCGTATGTGGAGTGCCACTGCTGGATGTACTGGGTGGCGACCATGAGGGCGATCATGATCAAGTAGGGAATAGCCAAGAGAACGTCCTCGGACATGGCGGTCGATGGCGACTTGCTGAGCTGCATCCCCAGGAAAGTCGCACCGTTGCCCAAGAAACCGAACAGTCGCGCCGACTCTTCGATATATCGCTCCGGAGTCTGCAGCAGACGGAACAGGGCGAACCAGATCGGCATCTGCACCAGCAGGGGGATCAGACATCCCCCCGGGGTGGCCCCCGCCTCCCGTTGTGCGGCCATGAGCTGACGCTGCATCTCCTGGGGGTCGTCTTTGTGTTCGGCCTGGATCTTCTTGATCTTGGGCTGGAGAGCGGTGAAGGCCCGGGTCGCCCTGGTCTGTTTCAGGGTGAGCGGGAACACCACGATATTGATCCCGATGGTGAGCAGGATGATGGAGAAACCCAGGGCCCAGCCTGCGGAGAGAATCCCGAAGAGAGCATCGAAGAAGAAGGCAAGAACTGTCCCTAGCCCGCGCACCAGAGCATCGAACAGCTCGAGCATCACTCGGCTCCCGGGGTGTCAGGCACCGGGTCGTGCCCGCCCGGGCGCAACGGATGGCAGCGGCCCAACCGTCGCAACGCCAACCATCCTCCCCGGAGAGCACCGAAGCGGGAGATTGCCTCGGCGGCATAGGCGGAGCAGGTGGGCTGATAACGGCAGTGCGGGCCGGTGCGAGCACTTACCATTTTTTGGTAAACGGCGATGAGCCCGACGGTGGCCCTCCTCGGCACGGTTCTCATTGCGAAGTCTCGCGTAGGGCGCGCTGCACCCATCCGATCAAGTCGGAGTAGCGCGCTGTGGCGACCTGGGCGCTGGCGATGATCACATAATCCATGTCTGGTTCGAGTTGTAGGACGCGCACCGCGTGCCGGAGCCTTCGCTTTATGCGATTGCGTCGCACCGCTTTTCCGGCATCCCGGGAGACCACGAACCCGACACGGGCCGGCCCGGGCCGGCCTGGCGACCGGACCACGACGATGGCGCCCTGGCGGCTCCTGCTCCCGGTACGCAGGACTCTACGGAAATCCCGGGTGAATCTGAGCGTTTCGGGTTCAGACGGCGACGCGCTTCCGGCGCTTGCCACGACGGGCCTTGACGATGGCGCGACCGGCGCGGGTGCGCATGCGATGTCTGAAACCGTGACGACGTCGTCGCCGGCGAACTTTTGGCTGATAGGTCCTCTTCATGATGTTGTCCCGGGGGAGCAGCTCAGGTTAAGAATCGGCCAGGGCCTAGTCAAAGCCCGGACGGGCGGCGGGGGAGGAGGCCGGCGGATGCGGTCGCGAAAACTAAGACGAGGACGCGAAAAGACGCGAAGCCCGAAATACCGGCCCGACAGCCGTCGGTGCGTCCTGGGATGATCTGGAAAAAGCCGCCGCGAGTAGGCCATTCGCTGTGGAGGGCCGGCGGGGGAGGCTGCTACAGCCGCGATTCTCGCGCTCTTGACGAGTCGGATTCGCACTCCGATACTCGCCGTACTCGACCTGGGAGCTGAGCACTTCCCCTGACCGATCTGCTCCCGGGGAATGACAGGTGAAGAGGTTCCCCGGGGGACGATGTGCACAGGAGTTTCCACAGGTGTGGACGGATCTGTGGACAAAAAGTCCCAGGTGGAGGAGACATTGACCCAGCCAGAGCGACAAATCGACCGTTGGGCGGACTTCCGCGACACTCTCCGAGCCGACGTCTCACAGTCGAATTGGGACACATGGCTATCCCGTCTCGACGGGGTC
>JAHWLC010000001.1 GCA_019347585.1 Actinomycetota bacterium
TCCGCGAGGTCTACTCGTGGATCCTGGGCCGGCTGATCACAGTTGGCTGGTCCGACGTCCTCGGGTTGCTCCCCTACGCCGTGGTTGCCGGAGCCGTCCTTGTGGGCGCCCGCCGACTTCTCGACGTGCTCGGCCTCGGCGACGAGGAGGCGATGGCGCTCGGCGTCAGCGTCTCCCGGGTGCGCTGGGTGGTGGTCAGCGCGGCCACTCTGGCCACCGCGGCAGCGGTCTCGGTGAGTGGGCTGATCGGGTTCGTCGGCATCATCGTCCCTCACACCGTTCGCATCCTCTTCGGGTGGAGCTACCGGGTGATCGTGCCCCTCTCGGTCCTGTTCGGCGCGGCCTTCCTGGTGGTGGCCGATCTGGCGGCGAGGACCCTGGTCGCCCCGGGAGAGCTCCCGATCGGTGTGGTCACCGCCTTCTTCGGCGCGCCGTTCTTCCTCCTCGTGCTGCGCACCCTGAGGAGGGCGCCGTGATCGGCTGGCGCCAGGTCGAGGTCGCATACGACGGGACACGCGTCCTCGGCCCGGTGACACTGGAGGTCGGGGACGGCGAGTGGCTGGGGTTGATCGGGCCCAACGGGGCGGGCAAGTCGACCTTGCTCAAGGCGGCGGTGGGCGTGGTAGAGCACCACGGCGACATCTCTCTGGGCATCGGGCGCCGCCGGATCGGACTGGACGCGGCGTGGATGCCACAGCGCCCCCGCTTGCCCGACGACATGGGCGTGGCCGACTATGTCCTGCTCGGCCGTACTCCTCACATCGGGCATCTCGGCACCGAGGAGAGACGCGATCTCGAGTCGGCTGGCGCCGCGCTGGCCAGCCTCGATCTGGGCGATCTGGCCCATCGCAGGCTGGGCACCCTCTCGGGGGGAGAGGCGCAGCGGGCGGTGCTGGCCAGGGCCCTGGCACAGGAGGCGCCCGTGCTCCTCCTCGACGAGCCCACGGCCAACCTCGACATCGGCCATGGGATCGATGTCCTCGAACTGGTCGACCTCCTTCGCAGGAAGGAGGGGCTGACGGTGGTCACCGCCGTCCACGATCTCACCCTGGCCGGTAGGTTCGCCGATCGGCTCGCTTTGCTCTCCCATGGTGTGATCGTCGCCGAGGGGACGCCGGCGGAGGTGCTCACCGAGGAGCTGCTCACCGCCCATTATGGCCCTGGCATCCGGGTCATACCCGACGTCGACGGCCCTACCGTGGTCCCGGTGAGGAGAGCTCGGTGACCGACGAGCACCAGCCGCCGAGAGACGCCCCACCCAAGGGGACCACCCGCGTCCCTTCGCTGATCCTGGTGAACACCGGTGACGGCAAGGGGAAGTCCACGGCCGCATTCGGGACCGCGATGAGAGCGATGGCCCGGGGATGGCGGGTGGCGGTGATCCAGTTCCTCAAATCGGGGGAGTGGAGCGTGGGCGAGGAGAAGATCGGGAGACGGATCGGGTTCGATTGGTGGGCCCTGGGCGACGGCTTCACCTGGGACTCCGAGGACATGGAGCAGTCCGAGGCCGTGGCTCGCGCCGCCTGGGGCCACGCCCGATCGACCATCGAGTCCGGCGAGTACGAGCTGGTGCTGCTCGACGAGATCACCTACCCGGTCAACTGGGGCTGGGTCGAGCTCGAAGAGCTCCTCCGCGTTCTCCGGGGAAGACCCGAGCACGTGAACGTGATCCTCACCGGTCGCGACGCACCCGAAGGCCTCGTCGAGTTGGCCGACACCGTCACCGAGATGAAGAAGGTCAAGCACGCCTACGAGCGCGGGGTGAAGGCGCGGCGGGGCATCGACTACTGATTCAGGGGCGTCTCGCCGCGGCGAGGCGGAACAGAGCGCGCGCCCCGTCGCCGAGCGACTCGAACCGATCATCCCGGGTCTGGCCGCGGAGCCACCGGATGTAGATCTGCTGCAGGATCACCCCCAGCTTCCAGGCCCCGAACACCAGGTACCAGTCGACGTCCCCCAGGTCGCGCCCCGAGCGTGACTCGTAACGGCGGACCGCGGCGTCCCGGGAGAGCCAGCCAGGTGCCAGGGTTGGCATCATGCTCAGGTTGGCCGGGGCCTCGCCCGGCTCGAACCACGATCCCATCAGGGTCCCCAGATCGGCGAGAGGGTGGCCCCTGGTGGCCATGTCCCAGTCGTAGACCGCGGTCGCGGTCCCCGGGTCGTCGGGGGACACCGCCATGTTGTCCAGCCGCCAGTCATTGTGGAGCAGCGTCGTGACCGTCGAGGCGGGCAGCTCCGCAGCCAGCCAGTTCCCGACCTCGTCGGCCAGGGGGAAGTCCTCGTCTTTGGCCTTCTCCCAGCGCCGGGACCACCCGCCGACCTGCCGCTCCAAGAAGCCCTCCGGATGCCCCAGATCTCCCAGCCCGCACTCGGCTGGATCGACGGCGTGGAAGTCGGCGAGGGTGTCGATGACGACCGTCGAGAGCTTGCGATTGGACTCCTCGTCTTCCCCGCCCCCGAAGCGATCGGGGACGTCACCGCGGACCACCACCCCCTCCTTCCGCTCCATCAGGAAGAACTGGGCCCCGATCACCGACTCGTCCTCGCAGAGGGCATGGGCCCTAGGCGCCAGATCGAAGCTCTTCCACAGCCGGGACAGGACGCGGTACTCCCTGCTCATGTCGTGGGAGCTCGCCGCCACCGGGCCCACCGGGGGACGCCGCAGCACGAGCTCGGACCCGTCGGAAAATGTGAGGAGGTAGGTCAGGTTCGCCTTGCCCCCCGGGAACTGCCTCACCTCGGGAAGCCCTTCGGGCAGGCTCTCCTGCCGGCTCATCCACCGCGCCACCGCCTCGACGTCGAAGGTCTCGTCGGGTCTGACCTCGATCAGCTCGCTCACACCTGGTCCGAGGCTATCTACGCCGTTTAGCCTGCGCCGGCACACCGAGCCGGGAGCTAGTGCTGCCCTAATGACCACCGTCTTCGACATATCCGACCATCTCACCGAGCGGTGGGCCGATCTGGCCCCGATCAGCGCCACCGTCTTCGGCATCGCCGGACGCGATCATCTCGCCACCGACTTCTCGCCAGGAGGCCACGCCGCCCGCGCCGATCTGTTCCGGAGGACCCGCGACGAGCTCCGGCCGCATCTCGACGGCGAGGACCCGGTCCAGGCCAGGTCGGCCAAGGTCCTCACCGGGTTTCTCGAGGCCGCCGTCGAGGACTACGAGGCACGGCTGTGGGCGCGGGACCTCAACCACATCGCCAGCCCGTTTCAGGACATGCAGGACGTGTTCGACGTGATGCCGAGGGACTCGGCCGAGGACTGGGCGGCCATCATCAGCCGTCTCCGCTCCTTCGACGAGATGCTGGCCGGCTATCGGCGGTCACTCGAGGTCGGGATCGACGCCGGGGACACCGCGGCGGCCCGCCAGACCGAGTCGGTAATCGAGCAGGTGGAGGCGACTGCCGGCGAGCAGTCGAGGTTTGGCGTCTTTCCCGCCCAGGCCGCCGCCGCCGGAACCGATGCGGCCGAGGTCGCCGCCGCAGTCGACGAGGCACGCCAGGCCCTCTCCGGGTTCGCCGACTGGCTCCGCCGGGTCTACCTCCCCGCGTCGACGGCGGAGGACGGGGTGGGATTGGAACGCTATCTGCGGGGAGTGGACCGCTTTCTCGGGATGAGCATCGACCCCGATGACACCTACGAGTGGGGGTGGTCGGAGGTCCACCGCCTCCGCTCCGACATGGAGCAGACCGCGGCGGACATCGATCCCGCCATGACCGTCACCGAGGTCATCGAGCTCCTCGAGACGGACCCGGCCCGCTCCGCGGCAACGAGGGAGGAGTTCGTCGCTTTCGTGTCGGCCCTCCAGCAGCAGGCGATCACCCAGCTCGGCGGGGAGCACTTCGACGTGCACCCCGCCTTGAAGACCGTGATGGTGAGCATCGCCCCGCCCGGCGGCAGCCTGGGCGCCTGGTATCACGGGCCTTCCGAGGACCTGACGAGGCCGGGATCGATCTGGTACGCGCCGGGAGAGAGGGAGCGCCTCCCCTACTGGCAGGAGGTGACCACCGCATATCACGAGGGGTTCCCCGGCCACCACCTCCAGGTGGGCACGGCGGTGGTGCAGCGGGACCGTCTCTCCCGGTTCGAGAGGGCTGTCGTCTGGTACTCGGGGTCGGGAGAGGGATGGGCCCTCTATGCCGAGAGGCTCATGGACGAGCTCGGCTTCTTCGAGAAGCCGGAGTACCGCCTGGGCCTGCTGGCCAGCCAGCTGTTCCGGGCGACACGGGTAGTGGTCGACATCGGGTGCCACCTCGGCAAGCGCATCCCCGCCGACGCCCCGCTCCACGCCGGCGAGACCTGGAGCTACGAGCGGGCGGTCGACTACATGGAGAAAGTGGGGCTCCAGGCCCGCGATATCGCCGAGTCGGAGGTGAAGCGCTACCTGGGCTGGTGGGCCCAGGCCATCTCCTACAAGGTGGGGGAGCGGGAGATCCTCGACATCAGGGAGCAGGCGATGAGGGGTGCCGGGACCAGCTTCGACAGGAAGGACTTCCACCGCAGGATGTTGCAAGGAGGCGCCATCCGCCTCGACCACCTGCGGGAGGAGATGCTTTGAACAAGACCAGCTTCCGCCTCGACGCCCTGGAGTCGCCCGACCGCTACAAGCTGCTCTCCGGGCTCATCGTTCCCCGGCCCATCGGTTGGATCGGGACCAGGCGCTCCGACGGGAGCAACAACCTGGCCCCTTTCTCCTTCTTCAACTTGGTCTCATCCAGCCCCCCCACGGTCCTCTTCTCGGGAGGCCGCCATCCCGACCGACCGAAGGACACAGTCGCTCTGGCCGGGGAGACGGGGGTGTTCACGGTGAACATCGTCTCCGAGGAGGTGGCTCAGGCGATGGCGGTGACTTCGGAGAGGTACGAGGCCGATGTCGACGAGTTCGCCATCGCCGGGCTGACCGCCGTCCCGGGGACCGTGGTCGATGCCCCGATGGTGGAGGAGTCACCGGCCAATCTGGAGTGCCGGGTGGTCGAGATCGTCGACCTCGGCGATCAGGGAGTGAGCCGCCTCGTCATCGGAGAGGTGATCGCCCTCCACGTATCCGACGAGGTGCTCGACGGCACCCGCATCGACAACGATGGGCTGAGAGCGGTGGGCCGCATGGCGGGGAACACCTACATCCACACCCGGGATCGCTTCGCTCTGCCTTGACGGGGCCGCCATTCACTTGCAGCCGCTGGCGATCAGGGACGGATAGGGGTTGACCACGATCCCGTCGGGGTTGTACATGCCGAAATGGAGATGGGGCTTGGTCCCCCGGGCGTTGCCGCTGGTGCCTATGTAGCCCACGATCTGGCCGCCGGACACCTGGCCGCTCGAGCCGTAGTCGCTCATGTGGGTCCCGATGTACTTGACTCCGTCATTTCCCTCCAGCACGAACTGGCGGCCCCCGATGGTCCCCTCGCTGTGGGTGACCTTTCCCGGTACCGGGGCATACACCGGGGCGCCATGATCGGTGAACAGGTCGTTGCCCTCGTGGTAGCGAGCGCCCCCGCCGCGGGGGAAGCCCCAGTCGTTGAAGAAGGTGGCGCCCGGGACGGGACACTGCCAGGTCTTCCCGCCGGGGACGGCCAGGGCCTGCCCCACCCTGATCAGGTTGGGGTTGGAGATCTGGTTCCGGCTCACCAGGGAGGACAGGGAGACCCCGTGGCTCCTGGCGATGTCGGCGAGGCGGTCGCCACGCTTCACCGTATAGGTGGTCTCGCCCTCGGCCCCGGTGGCGACGTAGCCGGGGCCGTCGAGGAAGAGCCGGGTCCCCGTGTAGATCTTCCCGTCGACGATCCCGTTGGCCTCGGCGATCTGGGAGACGGTCACCCCTTTGTACTGGGCGGCGATGGAGCTCAGTGTCTCCCCCTTCTTCACGATGTGAAAGCGCCCGGAGCGTTTCGAGGAGGTGGGCTCGCCCGAGGTGTCCACCGGCCGGGGAGCGCTGGCCCCGCCACCCGCTCCGGAGGTGGCGGAGACGACGAGACGCTGCCCCACCCTGATCAGATCGGGGTTGGACAGCGAGTTGGCGGTGGCTATCGCATTGACCGAAGAGCCGTATTGCTTGGCGATCCTGGAGAGGGTCTCGCCGCGCGCGACGACGTGGACCGCGTCCTTGCCCGGGATGGTTATCACCTGGCCGGGGTGGATCAGGTTGGGGTTGGGGATCGGGTTAACCTCGAGCAATTCGCTCAAGGACACTCCGTGCTCGTCTGCGATTCCTCTGAGGGTGTCGCCGCGTCGAACCGTGTAATCTAGGGAGAAGAGCCCCAGCATCATCGCGATGACTATTCCGGTGACGATGGCGCGGACACGCTTGTTCTCGGGCATCGAAGCCACAGCTCCTTCAGCCCCTGACCCGCTCGCCTAGACGAGCCTAACCCGGCGCCCCGTGATTACCAGCACATGATCGGCCGGTTGGCCTCAGGAGTGCCGGCGCGCCCGCTCGATCCAGTCTCTGGCCCGCGCCGAGCTGACTCCGGCCGCCTCGGCCACCGAATCGGGGGTGGCGGCGGCGAGCGCCCCGACATCGCCGATGCCCGCCTTCTCCAGCCGGTCGGCGTAGACCCGTCCGATCCCGGAGACCGCATCGACGGGCGGGTGCACGGCCTGGGCCCTCTCCCTGAAGGTGGGGGGCTCCGGCTCGCGCGAGGTGGCGACCGACATCAGTCGGTCCCTCATCGCCCAGGCCACGGCGGCGATGCCGCCGATGATGCCGATCAGTTTGAGCAGCTTCCTCGCCATGCCCTCAGGCTAACCGGCATGTGCCGTCCCTCTAGCCTGATGCCATCAAGGTCGACTGTTACTTTCCGCCCGGACCGCCCGATGGTGCGGTGGCGGCGGCTTCCCGGGCCGCCGACTTGGGCTATGACGGCTTCTTCTCCGCGGAGACCCAATACGATCCCTTCCTCCCTCTCGCCTTCGCCGCCCGGGAGACCGACGAGCTCGACCTCGGCACCGCCATCGCGGTCGCCTTCCCCCGTTCCCCCATGGTCACCGCCATGACCTCATGGGACCTGGCACGGCTCTCCGGGGGCCGCTTCATCCTGGGGCTGGGCACCCAGGTCAAGGGTCACATCACCCGCCGGTTCAGCATCGAGTGGTCGAGCCCGGGGCCGAGGCTCGCCGATTACATCGCATCGCTCCGCGCCATCTGGAACACCTGGCAGAACTCGGCGCCGCTCCGCCACGAGGGCGACTTCTACCGGTTCTCCCTGATGACGCCATTCTTCGATCCGGGGCCGATCTCCCATCCCGAGATCCCCATCTACATCGCCGGCGTGGGCCCCTACCTGTCCAGGCTGGCCGGCGAGGTGTGCGACGGCTTCCACATCCATCCCTTCCACACCGTCTCTTATCTCGACCAGGTGGTGCTGCCCAATATCGCCGAGGGCGCCCGGTCGGTGGGCCGCAGCCTCGACGACGTGGACATGGCGACCAGCGTCTTCCTGATGACCGGGGAGAACCACGAGGAGATCGAGAAGGCGATGGAGCCGGTGCGCTGCCAGATCTCGTTCTACGGCTCCACCCCCTCCTATCGCCCGGTGTTCGAGGCCAGCGGATGGGACTTCCACGAGCGTCTCCACGCCATGTCCCGCCGCGGGGAGTGGGCGGAGATGGCGGCGGTGGTCCCCGACGAGGCGGTGCTCGAGGTAGGCGTCGCCGCCCCTCTGGACCGGCTGGCCGACGCGATCAGGCAGCGCTACGGCGACCGGGTGCAGCGGCTGGGCTTCTACACCATAGGTTCCTATCTCGACCTCGATCGGGACGCGCTGGCGCACGTGATCAAGGGGCTCCAGGCCCCTTAGAAGACTCCCAGTCTCAGAACACCAGAGCCGAGGTGGTGTCCACGCGAGGGTCGGCTGCGGCTCGCCGGGCATCGTCGTCCATGCCGATCAGCCCGAGCGGACCCCACCCAGGCTGGGCGGCCTCCAGCTCGGTGACGGCGTGGCCCTTCTCGCGCAGCCCGTCGAGGAGAGGTGCCGCCAGCCCGGGCTCGACCCTGATCTGCGACGCCGAGCCGGGACCGAACCCGGCTAATGCCCAGCGCGGCGCCGACTGGGCGACGTCCGGGGCCCTGCCGGCGAAGATCGCCGCCGCCCCCACCTGGGCCACGAGCTGGGGCTGCACCGCCCCGCCCCGAGTGCCCAGCAGCCAGCGCGCTTGGTCGCCTTCGGTCCACAGCGTCGGCGCCAGCGTGTGGAGGGGGCGTTTACCCGGTCCCAGCTCGTTGGGATGCCCGGGGACCAGCGAGAACCCGCCACCCCTGTCCTGGAGGAGGAATCCGGAGCGCTCCGCCCCGAACGGTGATCCGGTACCCCGGTAGTTGGACTGGATGACCGACACCCCCATGCCGTCAGAGTCGGCGACGCAGATATAGGCGGTGCCGGAGGTCCGGCCGGGGGCCGCCGGCCAGGCGCCGGCCCGGTCCTCCGATACCGTTGCCGCCGCCCGCTCCAGCCGCTCCCGATCGAGGAGGAGCCCGGCGCGAAGAGCGAGATGGCCCGGATCGGAGACCAGGTCGTCGCGCTCCCAGGCCAGGGAGCGGTAGGCCTCGATGAGGAGGTGCCACCATCGCACCGACCCGGGGTCGTCGCCGGGGTCGAGCATCTGGAACACGGCAAGGGCGCCGGGGCCGAGATACCCCTGCGAGTTGGGAGGAGTCGTCCAGGCGGTGAGCCCGCCGATCTCCACCCCGATCGGGTCCACCCACTCCCGGTGCTCGCGATCGAGGTCCTCCATCGTGATCAGCCCGCCCACCGCTTCCACGATGTCCTCGGCGGGCGGGCCCCCATAGAAGGCATCCCGCCCTTCGGTGGCGATGGCGCGCAGGGTGCCGGCGAGGGCGGGCCGGGTCACCCGGTCTCCGGGCCTCACCGGCTCGCCACCCGGGTAGTACTCCGCCACCGCCGGGTGGCCCCGGTAGGCGCCGGCCCGGGCGGCAAAGGCGCGCGCCTGCTCGGCGGACGCCTCGAACCCCTCCTCGGCGAGCTCGATGGCCGGGGCCAGGGCGTCGGCGAGGGAGAGCCCGCCCAGCGAGGCGCTCAAAGCGGCGAGACCGTCGACACAGCCGGGGACCGTCACCGTGAGGGCGTGGTCGGGCGGCACCTCCTCGTGCCCTCCATCGCGCAGGGTCTCCGGGTCGGCGTTGCTCCCCGCCCTCCCCGAGGCATTCAGGGCGCGGGGGCGGTCCTCGCCCGGGAGCTGGACCAGGGCGAACAGGTCGCCACCGATGCCGCAAGTCTCCGGGGCAACCACTCCTTGCGCCGCCACCGCGGCGACGGCGCCGTCCACGGCGTTGCCGCCGATCTCGACGACGCGGCGGGCGGCCTCCGCGGACAGGCGGTGCGGCGTGACGACCGCGTTGGCGGTCAAGGGATCTTCAGGTCGGGAAGCAGCCGGTTGAGGGCGTCGAGGACTGCCCTCACCACCGCCCTGGTCTCGTCGTCCTCGACATACGCCGAGCCGATGAGCATGCGCTCGGTGGCCTCGGTGACCAGGACCACCTGGGCCACGGCCACCCGGCGGCTCCCCAACGTGGCGATGTCCATGGAGCTCATCGCCAGGGCGGCCTGGGGATTGATCGCCTGCCGCACCGCCTCCAGGGTGGCCTCGGCGATCTGGCGGGGCCTGGTGGCGGTGGCCGCGGCGCCGGTGATCTTGCCCACCAGCAGACTCTCCTGCCAGCGGAGCGTGACGGTGATCTGGGCCCGCGACCCGTCCAGCGATTCGGCGACGTCGACGAGGGCGGGGCGGAACCCGGTCTCCAGGTCGGCGTCGGCGAGCTGGACCACCGAGACGATGCGCCGGTCGATATCGAGCCCGAACATGGCCTGGGCCAGGGACTGGACGTCCCGAACCAGCTGCTTCGGCGGCTTGTTGCGGCGGGCCAGGACGTGGATCTCGGCGAGGTGGCTGTTGTCGGCCACCACCCGGACCGCGGCGACCCCGTCGATCCTGGCGAGCTTCTCCTGGAGGGTGACGATGTCCATCCCGCGGCCAGCGTAACCGGGGTTCCCGACGCCTGGCGACAGCGCATTTCGCGATTTCGTCTTGTGGGCAACCGCCCGGAGGTATAGATTGCGGAGTGCTGGAAGGCACTCGCAACCAGATCGTGGGGCGATCGGTTACCTGGCCGTTTGCCGTTTAGAAGCGGGCACAGTCAGGGGATTGACATGTGAAAAGTTCCCGGCACCACCGGGAGCAGAGGTGATCCCGGCGTCGGACCTCGGCCACTCTTGGACAGGTACGCCCACTACCACAGCGGAGCGGATCGTCATCACCGGCAACGCAAGGTCGGTGAACTAGACACCCGAAGGTGAGCGTGCATAAGAGCATGAAGACCCGTTTGGTCCGGATTGTCACTGCCGCCGCCAGCCTTGCCGCTTTGATTGCAACTGGCTCGGCTTCAGCAAGGATCGGCTGAGGAATGACGCCGGCTCACCTGGAACATCGGGCATCATGTCAAGCGGGGTCCCGTGAGGTTGTTGAGGCGAAATCCATTCCAGGGGCGGTACTACCGACTCCACCCCTCGGTGCAGCGAAGATTGAGGATCGCTGTGCCCTATTTCGTGATGGGGCTGGCGGTCATCGTCTCCACCGGGGTTATCTTCGAGACGCCGCGCTGGGCGATCTGGTTCCTGTTCGCGGTCCTCTTCGTCCTCCTCGAGTTCTTCGCCGTCGAGGTCAACGACCGTCAGTTCCAGTCGTCTTCGATCATGGTGGTGATGACCGCCGGGGTCATCTTCGCCATCAAGTCCGACGCCACCTTTGCCATGGCCCTCATGGCCGCCATGGCAATGCTCACCCCGCTGGATCTCAAGGAGAGACGCTGGTTCCAGCCGATGGCCAACTTCGGCCAGCTCGCCCTCTCCGGCGCGGTGGCCGGGTTCATCCTCGACGCCAACCTCGGGCTGCTCGAGGGCACGGTGGGCACCACCGACCTGGTCCGGGTGGCGGTGGCCTCCACCCTGGCCGCCGCGGCCTATGTGACGGTGAACAACCTCCTGGTGCATCGGGCGGTGCGCACCGTCTATCCCAACGACAACCTGCACCCCTGGTCGCAGATGCACGTGCTCCTCGGGGGTCAGGCGGCGATGGGTCTCCTCGGCGGTCTCATCGGCGCCGCCTATCTCATCGCCGACCGTCCCGCCATCCTCGTACTCTTCGTCGGGGTCTACGGGATCGGGCATATGTCGTTGTACGCCTTTTCCCAGCTGCGCGCCTCGCACCTGGGGGCGATCCGGGGCTTCGTCAAGACCCTGGAGGCCAAGGACATGTACACCCGGGGCCACACCGAGCGGGTCGCCTACTTCGCCCAGCTCATCGGGGAGGAGCTCGCCTTCACCGGGACCCAGCTGGAGACGGTGAAGTGGGCGGCGCTCATCCACGACCTGGGCAAGCTGGCGGTCCCCACCGAGCTGATCAGGAAGAAGGGCCGTCTCGACGACGGGGAGTACGACGAGATGAAGTCCCACGCCCATCTGGTCGAGGAGATCCTCGCCGAGGTCGATTTCCTCCAGCCCATGGTGGACATCGCCTCCGGGCACCACAGCCACTACGACGGCAACGGGTACGGGGGCCGGGGGCACAAGGAGGGCCACACCCCCAGCCTCGAAGCCTGCATCGTCGCCGTGGCCGACTCCTTCGACGCCATGACCTCGGCGCGCTCCTACCGCATGGCCCTCTCGCAGCAGTACGCCCTCGCCGAGCTGCGCCGTCACGCCGGGGGCCAGTTCCACCCCGACGTGGTCGACGCTTTCGAGCGCGCCCTGGCCAAGACCGGGCGGCGCTGGGGGGCCCGGCACTCCAACGACGAGGAGATGGCCCGTCGGCTTGCCGAGGAGCCGGAGCTCACACTTCGTGGCTGAGTGGAGCCCCCGGGCCACCGCCGCCCTCTCCTGGTCCTTCCCCGTGCTCGCCCTGGCCATGGGTGGCCTGTCCGCCACCCAGGCAGCCTCCACCCCCCTCTACATGCTGGTTGCCAGCCTGGGCCTGATCTTGGCTTCGATGGTCGGGGTGGCCACCTCGGACTCGGGCAACCGCCTCACCACCGGGATCGCGGTGGCCTCGGCCATCCCCGTGGTCTTCTCCGGCGGGTATGGGGTGGACACCGCCGGCGCCCTCGCCTGTTACGGGTTCGGGATGGCCGGGCTGTGGGCAATACGCCACTTCTCCGGTGAGCGCCACGAGGAGCTGCTCCCCACCATGTTGCGCCGCCTCGGCGGGTACATCGCCTACGTCATGGTGTACTCGGCGATGCGAGTCGGTGTGCTCACCGATCTCTCCGGTGGCTGGGAGGACCTGATCCCCTTCTTCGGGGCGGTGGCGGCCTGGCTCGGGGTCGAAGTGGTGCTGCGGGCCCTGCTCATCCTGGGCCCCCGCGAGCTGAGCCGGGCCTATCTGGCCAGGGCGCTGATCCAGGACCTCAACGTCTTCGTCGGCCTCGCCCTGACCGGGGCCCTCTTCGGGGAGCTGTTCCTCGCCCTGGGCTGGTGGGCGCTCCCCATCGCACTCCTCCCCTACTCGTTCGCCCACGCCGCCTTCAAGCGGTTCCAGGAGACCAAAGTCACCTACAAGCAGACCATCCGGGCCCTGGCCCGGATCCCGGAGGTCTCCGGGCTCGGGGTCGACGGCCACGCCGACCGCACCACCGCCCTGGCCACCTCGATCGCCAAGGAGCTCGGCCTGGGGCCCCATCAGGTCGAGGCTCTCGAGTTCGCCGGGCTGATGCACGACATCGGGCGGGTCAGCCTCAACGAGCCCCAGATCCTGAAGATGGGCTACACCGACGACGACATCGCCCGTTGGAGCGCCGAGATCATCGCCGAGTCCCCGTACCTGGACAAGGTGGCCCTGGATGTCCGCCGTCAGTACGAGCCATACCGGAAGCCGGGGCAGCAGGACGACCCCGAGATCTCCATCATCTCCCGGATCATCAAGGTCGCCGCCGCCTACGACTGGCGGGTCCATCTCGAGGGGGACACCCCGCTGTCGGCGCTGGAGACCCTCCACGCCGGCGCCGCCTATGAATACGACCCCGAGGTGGTGGCCTCTCTGCGCCGCCTCCTGCAGACCCGGGGCATCCTCAGCCGGCCGGTGCGGGTCTGACTCAAGGGCGCTCCGGCCTCGTCGCCGAGCCTCCCTGCGCCCTGGCCCCCTTGCGGAAGTAGCGGCGGGGGCGCCGCAGCTCGTGCTCCAGGAACACCCCCAGGCCCAGGGCCAGGAAGATGTCGCCAAGGCTGATCACTTCGGCGATTCCCGCCAGGCGAAGCGGGATCACATCGGCGAGAAAGGTGAGACGGGAGTCCTCGTCGAGAGGGATGTGCTTGTAGGAGTCGGCCAGGTCGGGGTCGGAGACGGTGAACCCGCTGGCGACTTCGGCGGCGCCGGCCAGCACCGGCATCCCACCGTTGGCGGCGATCACGGTGAAGTTCATCAGCACCCCCAGCCCGGCGATCAGCATCCCCTCCTTGTTCCGGTTGAGGATGACCAGAAACATGAGCAGCACGAACGAGGCGAGCACCATGAACACCCCGGCGGTGTCGGCGCCCTCGGGGAGCCACCTGGTGGCCAGCTGCAGGGTCAGGGCCACGACGAGCAGCCACCACGCCCGCAGCTCGATATCCCCCAGATTGACGAGACGGCCCCCCCGCAGCACCGCCACCGCCAGAGCGAAGAAGAGCACGATCGCGAGCCATAGCATGGGCGCGCGACGCTAATCGGGCCTCGGAGTCAGGAGACACCGGCGAAAATGACCGTTCGTTACGACAAATCGGGGGCGCGGGCCACCATCACCATCGACGATCCCGAGCGCCGGAACCCGATGACGGCGGAGGCCATGGCCGGGCTCCTCGACTCGACGAGTCGCGCCACCGACGATCCCGAGGTCAGGGTGATCGTCTATACCGGGGCGGGGGACAAGGCCTTCTCCGCCGGTGGCGACCTCTCCGGCTCGTTCGTCGACGACCCTGTGGGGCTTCACCGTGCCCGCGGGGCTCTCGCCGACCTCTTCCGGGCGATGCGCCGGACGGGGAAGCCGATGGTGGCGCGGGTCAACGGGCATGCCATCGCCGGAGGCTTCGGCCTCGCCGCGGCCTGCGATATCACCATCTGCGCCGACGACGCCAGGCTGGGGACCACCGAGGTCAAGGTGGGGCTGTGGCCGATGATGATCTCGGCGGTCCTGGTCCGGGTGATGCCCCCCAAGGCGGCCCTGGAGCTGATGCTCACCGGGCGGCTCATCGACGCGGAGGAGGCGCGGCGACTCGGAGCGGTGACCAGGGTGGTGCCCCGGGACCGGCTCGACGCCGTCGTCGACGAGGTAGTCGACTCCCTGCTCGCGCTGAGCCCGGCGGCTCTGCTGATCGGCCGGGACTCGTTCTACGCCATGGCCGAAGCCGGCTTCGACACCGCCCTCGACCTCCTCCAGGCGGGCCTGACCGAGATCTCGATGACGGACGACGCAGCCGAGGGCGTCGCCGCCTTCCTCGAGAAGCGTGACCCCGACTGGACCGGCCGGTAGCGACCGGCCGCCAGCTACTTCGACCCGGTCGAGATCTGGATCTTCTGGGGCTTGGCCTCGGGCCTGGTGGGGATCCGCACCGTCAGCACGCCGTGGTCGTAGCCGGCCTCCACGTTCCTCGCGTCGAGAGTGCTCCCCAGCCGGACCTGGCGGCTGTGGGTGCCGATGGGGCGCTCCCGCACCAGCCAGTTGACCCCCTCGGTGTCTTCCAAAGGGCGCTCCGCGGTGACGGTGAGCAGCCCGCTCTCCACGGTGACGTCGACCTTGTCCGGGTCGGCGCCCGCCAGGTCGAAACGGAGGGTGTAGACGCCGTCCTTCTCGAAGGCGTCCATCGGCATCAAGGCGCCTCCCCGCCACTGGCTGCCGAACGCCCCGAACATGCGATCCATCTCCTGAAACGGATCCTGATTTCGTGCCATGGGAGATCTCCTCGTACCGGTTTCCCACTGTCGTTCTGCGCTCCACGGGAGCATAAAATCTGACACCAGCACTGTCAATCGTGTCGCCGAGGGAGGGGTGGGGGAAGATATCGCCGGGGCCGATTTAGCCTTTCCATCGTGCGGCGAAAGATCCAGATCTTCGGTTGGACCCTCATCTGGAGCTCGCTGTTCATCTTCGGCTATCTCGGCTGGCAGCTGTTCGGGACCGACCTGATCAACGCGGGGTGCAGGCGGAGGCTCAGCAGACTCTGGCCACGTCCCTCCCGCAGCGGGCGCCGGAGAGCGCAGAGGCGATCGATGTCTCCGAGTACCTCGGTGAGCAGCCCTCGACCACCGAGCCCGAGACCGTCGAGTTCTACGCAGAGCAGGTCCCCGAGCCCGGTGAGGAGCTCGCCTTCCTCCGGATTCCGGCCATCGGGGTCGACGAGGTCCTCTTCGAGGGCGTCGACGTCGAGACGCTGCGCAAGGGGCCGGGCCACATGCCGGGCACCCCTCTTCCCGGCCAGCCGGGCAACGCCGTGCTCTCGGGGCACCGCACCACCTACGGCCGGCCCTTCTTCGACTTCGATCAGCTGTCGCTCGGCGACCGGATCGAGGTGGAGACTGCCATCGGGACCCATGTCTACGAGGTGAGGGAGACCCAGATCGTGGCACCGACCGATGTCTGGGTCACCGGCGAGCGCCCCGGCGGCTGGCTGACCCTGACCACATGCAATCCCAAGTTCTCGGCTCGGGAGCGCCTGGTGGTGTGGGCCGAGATGGTGGCCGGCCCTAACGCCGAGTTCATCGAGCTGCACCGGCAGCGTTTCGAGCAGTAGGCCTCAGCCGGAGACCAGTCGTTCCAACGTCTCCTGGTCCACGATGCCGTTGTAGACCTCGGCGACCCGGCCGTCAACGCCGATCACATAGGTGACGGGAAGCCCGATCCTGGGATATGCCGCCTCGAAGTCGGGGTTGCCGAAGGCAAGGGGGTACCGGGGCGACAGCTCCTCGGCGAACTCCACCGACGCCGCCTCGGTGTCCTCGACGGCGACGCCGAGCACCATCACCTCAGGATGCGCCGCGGCGAAGGCGTCGATCTCCGGTACCTCGGCGCGGCAGGGCAGGCACCACGAAGCCCAGAGGTTGAGGAGCAGCGGCCTGCCGTCGTCCTCGAGGTGCTCGGAGAGGTCGAAGCTGCCCCCTCCGATCAACTCCACGGTGAACCCGGGTGCGGCCCTGCCGATCTGCGCGGTCTCGCCGTCGCTCGGGCCCAGCACCGAGGCGGCCAGCATGGCGGCACCGACCACCGCGAGGAACACCCCGGTGAGCAGGAACCGGGGCCGGGGCAGCGGCCCGGGCGCCTCCTCAGACAGCAGCCATCCTCCTCAGCACGTAATGGAGGATCCCCCCGTTGCGCAGATACTCGACCTCGATATCGGTGTCGACCCGGGCGGTGACCTGGAACTCGGTGACCGTGCCCTCCTCGTCTGTGGCGGTCACGTCGAGCGTCTCCCGGGGCTGCAGGTCGTCGTCGACTGCGACGTCGTAGACCTCGGTCCCGTCCAGCCCCAGCTCGCCGGGGCCCTGGCCATCGAGGAACTGCAGCGGGAGCACGCCCATCATCACCAGGTTGGAGCGATGGATCCGCTCGAACGATTCTGCGATGACCGCCTTGACCCCGAGGAGGAAGGCCCCCTTCGCCGCCCAATCCCGGGAGGAGCCCATCCCGTAGTCGATGCCCCCGAGGACTATCAGGGGCACGCCCTCCTCGCGGTAGTGCATGGCGGCGTCGTAGATCGACTTCACCTCACCGTCCAACAGGTCGGTGGTCCAACCTCCCTCCGTGTCCGGGGCCAGATGGTTGCGCACCCGGATGTTGGCGAAGGTGCCCCGGGTCATCACCCGGTCGTTGCCCCGACGCGAACCGTACGAGTTGAACATCGGGGGTTGCACACCGCTGGCGATGAGGTATTGGCCGGCGGGGGAGTCGACGGGGATCGCTCCCGCCGGGCTGATGTGATCGGTGGTCACCGAGTCCCCCAGCTTGGCCAGCACCCTGGCCCCCTCGATCGGCTCGATCGGCTTGATCTCCGGGGTGAGCTCGGTGAAGAACGGCGGCTCCTGGATGTAGGTCGACTCATCCGACCAGTCGTACAGCGCCGAACCGGTCGTCTCGATCTCTCGCCACTCCTCGGCGCCGGTGAACACGTCGGCGTAGCGCTCCCGGAACTGCTTCTCGTCGACGTGCTCGCCGACCACGGCCGCTATCTCCGCCTGGGTGGGCCAGATGTCCCGCAGGTAGACGCCGTTTCCGTCCCGATCCGTGCCGATCGGCTCCGTGAGCGGATCCCAGTCCACCGTCCCGGCCAGGGCGTAAGCCACCACCAAAGGAGGGGACGCCAGGTAGTTGGCTCTGACGTCCGGTGAGATCCGGCCCTCGAAGTTGCGGTTACCGGAGAGGACCGACGCCGCCACCAGGTCGTGGGCGTGGATCGCCTCCGAGATCGGCGCGGGAAGGGGGCCGGAGTTGCCGATGCAGGTGGTGCATCCGTAGCCGACGATGCCGAAGCCGAGCGCCTCCAGGTCGTCGAGCAGCCCGGACTCGGTCAGGTACTCGGTGACCACCTTCGACCCGGGGGCCAGCGAGGTCTTCACCCACGGCTTGCGGTCGAGGCCCAGCTCCCGGGCCTTGCGAGCCACCAGGCCGGCGGCGACCATCACGTCGGGGTTGGAGGTGTTGGTGCACGAGGTGATGGCGGCGATCACCACCGCCCCGTCCTCCAGCTCGAAACGCTCGCCGTCGTACTCCACGATGGCCTCGCTCCTCGTCCCCAGGGCGTCGGGAGGAGCCGTCCGCCCGCCTTCGGCCTCCCAGCTCACCACGGTGGACCCCTTGGACCCGCCGTCCTTGCCGAAGACGTTGGTCAGGTCGGTCCACCACTGTGACTTCATCGCCGACAGGGAGATGCGGTCCTGGGGGCGCTTGGGGCCGGCGAGGGAGGGCTCGACCGTGGACATGTCCAGTTGGAGACTGGAGCTGTAGGTGATCTCCCGGGAGTCGTCCCGCCACAACCCCTGGGTCTTGTAGTAGGCCTCGACGGTGTCGATGAGCTTGTCGTCGCGGCCGGTGAGCCGGAGGTACTCCAGAGTCCTCTCGTCTACGGGGAAGAACCCGACGGTGGCCCCGTACTCGGGGCTCATGTTGCCGATCGTGGCCCGGTCGGCCAGCGGCAGGTTGGACACGCCGGGGCCGTGGAACTCGACGAACTGGCCGACCACGCCCTTCTCACGCAGGCGCTGCGTGACGGTGAGGACCAGGTCGGTGGCGGTGGCCCCTTCGCTGAGGCTGCCAGTGAGGCGGAAGCCGACGACTTCGGGAAGCAGCATGTAGATCGGCTGGCCCACCATCGCCGCCTCGGCCTCGATGCCGCCGACGCCCCAGCCCACCACGCCCAGCCCGTTGATCATGGTGGTGTGGGAGTCGGTCCCCACCAGGCTGTCCGGGTAGAGGTGCTCGCCGTCGTCCCAAACCACCTTGGCCAGGTACTCGAGGTTCACCTGGTGGACGATGCCGGTGGCGGGCGGCACCACGCTGAAGTTGGCGAAAGCTGACTGCCCCCACTTGAGGAACTCGTAGCGCTCCTGGTTGCGCTCGAACTCCTTGCGCGAGTTGATGAGGAGGGCGTCCGGCCGATTGAAGGCGTCCACCTGCACCGAGTGGTCGATGACCAGGTCGGCGGGGATGAGCGGGTTGACTTTCTGGGCGGCTCCCTCGTCGCCGGTCATCCGCACGATCGCCTCGCGCATCGCCGCCAGGTCGACTATCGCGGGCACCCCCGTGAAGTCCTGGAGGACCACCCGGCCGGGGATGAAGGAGATTTCGTCCCCGCCCACCGCCTTGGCGTCGTAGCCGGCGATCTCCTCGACATCATCCTCGGTCACGGTGACCCCGTCCAGGTTGCGCAGGGCCGACTCGAGGAGCACCTTGATCGAGTAGGGAAGGTCGTCCACCCCTTCGAGGGCGTCGAGACGTGCGATGCGACGGGTCCCCAACGGCGTGTCGATGGTGGCGCGTGCCCCAAAGGGGTCGTTGGGCATCGGTAGGCCTTTCGTTCAGGTAGAGAACTCTTTACCAACCCTAACGACGGGGCAGGCGATCAATTCCCGGGCGGCGGGGTGCAGCGGTGTCTAGCCGATGCTGACGGGGACCCGGGTGACGCAGTCCTCGTCGAGTGCCTTGTGCGGGATCACCACCGGATTGCAGTTCACCGAGAGCCCACCGAAGAGCCCCGCCACGATGCCGCGGTCGAGCGAGCAGATCACCTCGGGATGGTTGGTCGCGGTCTCTCCGAATGGGCAGTGTGAGGTGAGGAGGCGCTGTCCCTCGATGTCGGGGTCCACCGAGAAGCCGAGTCCGGTCATGGCACTGGCCACGGCCTGCACGGCGTCCTCGTAGCCGGGGTCGTGGGGGGCGCCGATCTCGGAGGCGAGTTGCTCCCCGTAGGCCCGGCCCACCTTCTCCGCCACCTCGGCGACCCCCTCGGGGGCGAGTTCTTCCAGAACCTGCAACAGCATCTCGGTCAGCATCTCGAACCGCCGCGGCGCGAAGTGCACGGTCACCTCCTTGGAGGTGGCTTCGTAGGCCCGGGCGGGGCGTCCCACCCCGGGCACGCCCGTCTTGGGATCGGGAGCGATCTTCAGATAGCCGTCGCCGGCGAGACGGTCGAGATGGTGGCGGGCGACGTTGGGGTGGATGTCGAAGAGGACCGCCAGCTTGGACGCGGTCATCGGCTCCGCCGACTCGCGGACCGCGATGTAGATGGCGCGTCGGGTGGGATCGCCCAGCGAGGAGGTCAGGGCGGAGATGCGGCGTTCCAGCGTTTCGGTGTCCATGAGGGGTATCACCCGCCGAAAACTATAGTTTGACCAGGCCTCTAGCCAGCGCCCTGTGGGGAAGATGATGAGCTCCTCCGAACAACTCCATGAAGCTGTCGCGTCGATCCCGGCCCCCCTGTTCGTCGGTCACACCCTGGGGGAGCTGGGATTTGTCTCCTCGGTCGAGAAGACGATGACCGGCAAGGCGAGGGTCGGCCTGCTCCTCCCCGCTCCCCATCTCCCCGGTCTCGACGAGCGGCTCCAGGAGGTTCTGGGGCCGATGGTGAGAGGGGCCGATGTCGATATCGAGGTGATGGAGGAGGGGATCGCCGACGAGTGGATGACCCGCCTCGACCAGGCCTCCGGTCCGGGGATCGGCGAGCCGGGCTCGGCCACCCGGGTGCTGGCCATCTCCTCGGGCAAGGGGGGCGTGGGCAAGTCGACCGTGTCCTCCAACCTCGCCGTGGCGCTGGCCAGGGCGGGGGAGAAGGTGGGGATCGTCGACGGCGACATCTGGGGGTTCTCGATCCCGGCCATGCTGGGGATCGATCACCCGCCCCTCATGGTGGGGGGGAAGATCGTCCCGCCGGTGGCGCATGGGGTGAAGGTGATGTCGATGGACTACTTCGTCGGAGAGGACAAGGCGGTCATCTGGAGGGGCCCCATGCTCCACAAGGCACTGACCCAGTTCCTCGAGGACGTCGACTGGGGCGCCCTGGACTTCCTGCTCATCGACCTGCCCCCGGGCACCGGTGACGTGTCCATGACCCTCGCCCAACTGCTGCCCCAAGCGCAGTTCCTCCTCGTCACCACGCCCCAGCCCACCGCGCAGAAGGTCGCGCGGCGCGCCGCTGAGATGGCCTACAAGGTCTCCCTGGAGATCGCGGGGGTGGTCGAGAACATGAGCGGGTTCACCACCCCCGACGGCGAGCGCTACCCGATCTTCGGCGAAGGCGGCGGTCGGGCGCTGGCCGATGAGCTCGACGTGCCGCTGCTGTCCCGGGTTCCGCTGACCATGCCCCTGCGCGCGCAGTCCGACGCCGGCACGCCCTTGGTG
>JAHWLC010000200.1 GCA_019347585.1 Actinomycetota bacterium
ACGGGAAGCTGGACGAGCTTCCGATCGACCGCCCCGGCGACCGGGTGATCGAGCGATTCCCGATCCCGACCGACGAGCAGCTTCCCCGCCAGTAGCCTTGACGGGCTCGCTCAGCCCCAGCGCGCGGCGCGTCCAGGACGCGCTGCGCGCGCTGGGCGGCGATCAGGTCGTCGTGGAACTGGAAGAGACGGCACGGTCGGCGAGCGAGGCCGCGGCCGCGATCGGCTGCCCGGTCGAGCGGATCGCGAAGTCCCTCGTCTTCCGCGGCCGGACCAGCGGAAGACCGATCCTGGTGATCGCCAGCGGCTCCCGACGGATCGACGAGGAGCGCGTCGCGGAGGTGGTCGGAGAGGACATACGGCGGGCGTCTCCCGAGTTCGTGCGGGAGGCCACCGGGTTCGCGATCGGCGGCACGCCGCCGTTCGGACACCCGAACCCGGTGCCGCTGTTCGTGGACCGTGACCTCCTGGCCCACGACCTGGTGTGGGCCGCGGCCGGCACGCCGCGGAGCGTCTTCCCGATCACCCCCGGCGACCTGGTCACCTTCGCCTATCTGTTCCGACTGGTCGCCCTGCCCATGCGGGTGTTCGGGTGGCTCCTCGGCGAGCTCCCCCGCTCCGTCGTCGGCATGGAGCGGGTTGAAGCCGTGCTCGACGAGGAGACCAGCTTCGGCTACGGGCAGACCCGGCCCGGTGGCCAAGGAGGCGCCGAGTCGAAGGCAGAGACGCTCGCTTACCTCTACCCGGATTCGGGATACCAGGACCTCTCCCCCGCCGAGACCGAGGAGGTGGTCGAGGAAGGAGAGCGCCGCGGCCTGGCGTCGGTCAGTCTCCGGGTCACCCCGGGCAAGACCGTCGCCATGGTGGGGCCGACCGGATCGGGCAAGTCGACGGTCGCCCATCTCCTGGCGCGTCTCTTCGATCCCGACCGGGGCGAGGTCACCCTCGACGGCCACGGCCTCATCGACATCGAGAGGGACGCTCTCGCCGAGTCGGTCAGCATCGTCTTCCAGGAGGCCTTCCTCTTCGATGACACCATCTACAACAACATCACCCTCGGTGCCCGGTACCCCGAGGACGAGGTGATCGCAGCGGCCCAGCTCGCCCAGGCGCACGGATTCATCTCCGAGCTGGAGGACGGCTACGCCACCGTGGTCGGCGAGAGGGGAGCCTCGCTGTCGGGGGGCCAGCGGCAGCGGGTCGCCTTGGCGCGGGCTCTCATCCGCAGGCCCCGTCTCCTCATCCTGGACGACGCCACCTCGGCGGTCGATCCCGCGGTCGAGGCCGCCATCCTCGATGGTCTCAGCCGACTCGACACCACCGTGGTGATCGTCGCCTACCGCCGATCCTCGATCGTGCTCGCCGACGAGGTCATCTATGTGGAGGATGGGCGGGTCTCGGGTCGCGGCACGCATGAGAAGCTCTATGAGGCGCTTCCGGCCTATCGCCAGCTCATCGACGCTTATGAGCGCATGGAGGAGCCGGCGTGAGCGTTCGCACCGCTCCCCCACCGGAGTCGATCGAGGCGCGGCGAGGCGCCATGACCACGGTGCGCCGTGGACTGGCCCTCTCCCCCGAGCTGCGCCTCGGGTTGGCGGGGACGATCGCTATCGCAGTGGTGGCCACCGCGGGCCGCGTGATCGTTCCGGTCGTCATCCAGCAGATCATCGATCGAGGCATTCAGGGGGGAGACGTGGACCTCGACTTCGTCATCAACATGACGCTGGCGGCCCTGGTAGCGGTGGTGGTCACCGCCGGCGCCACCGGATGGATGCACCTCCGTCTGGCCCGGGTGTCAGAGACCGCACTGTCCGGCCTGCGGGTCCGCGCCTTTCGCCACATCCACGACCTCTCCATGCTCCACCAGGCCTCCGAGCAGCGGGGCGTCCTGGTTGCCCGCGTCACTTCCGACGTCGACCAGATCAGCCGGTTCATGCAATGGGCCGGCCTCATGCTCCTGGTCAACGGGGGCCAGGCCCTGCTCGCCCTGATCGTGATGCTGGTGCTCTCCCCCTGGCTCGGCCTGGTGGTGTTGGTGATGGTCCCCGGGCTGATGCTGATGATCCGCGCCTTCCAGGGCCGTCTCGAGGTCGCCTATCTGACGGTCAGGGAGAGGGTGGGACGGATGCTCGCCCTGCTCGCGGAGACGGTGGTGGGAGCCCCGGTCATCAGGGCGTATGGCATCGAGGATCGCACCAGGGAGCGGCTGGAGGAGACCATCGAGGCCCATCGCACCGCCGCGGTCAGGGCTGGCCGGATCTCCGCGACTTTCTCCGGCGCCGGCGAGCTGTCGTCGTCGGTGGTCGTCGCCGGCGTCCTGGTGGTAGGCACCATCCTGGCGGTGGAGCAGGTGACCACCGTGGGCACCGTCGTCGCCTTCCTCTTCCTGGTCCAGCTGTTCGTGCAACCAGTGCAGGTCATGGGTGAGGCGGTGAACGAGGCGCAGACCGCGGTGGCCGGGTGGAGCAGGGTGCTCGATGTGCTCGACATCCCCCCGGACGTCGCCGACCCAGGGCCCGAAGGCGTTCCCCTCCCCCACCGACCGCTAGGGGTGAGCTTCGAGCAGGTGACCTTCCGCTATCCCCGCCCGGGAGAGACCGCAGAGGAGGCGTCCGCCACACCCGCCCTTCGCGAGATCGACGTGGAGATACCGCCCCGGCAGAGGGTGGCGGTGGTCGGTGAGACCGGATCGGGGAAGACGACGTTCGCCAAGTTGGCCACCCGGCTCATGGACCCCTCCGAAGGCAGGGTGCTGGTCGGGGGGATCGATCTGCGCCGCGTCAGCTTCGACTCACTGCGGGACCGGGTGGTGATGGTCCCTCAGGACGGGTTGCTGTTCAGGGGGTCCATCGCCGACAACGTGGCCATGGGGGACCCTTCGGCCAGCGAGAAGGATCTGCTCGACACCTTCCGACGCCTCGGTCTCGGGGCCTGGCTCGACGAGCTGCCCGACGGACTGGCCACCGCGGTGGGTGAACGGGGCGGGAGCCTCTCGGTGGGCGAGCGGCAGCTGGTCACCCTGGCCAGGGCCGCCATCGCCGACCCCGATCTCCTCGTCTTGGACGAGGCGACCTCGGCCGTCGACCCCGCCACCGAGGTCCGGATCAGCCGCGCCCTCGGCGAGCTGATCTCCGGGCGCACCGTGATCACCATCGCCCACCGGATGTCGA
>JAHWLC010000201.1 GCA_019347585.1 Actinomycetota bacterium
CGACGCCACAGCCTTGCGAGGGGAGAGAACCGGCATCGCACGGATCAGGGGATGGTTCGGGCTGGTAGACGACGAGCCGATCGATCCGATCGCCACCGTTCTCGCCGCCGACGCCTTCCCCCCGGCGGTGTTCAACACCAACCTCCCCCTGAAGTGGACCCCGACCGTGGAGATGACCACCTACGTCCGCGACCCGGGCCCCCGGACGTGGCTGCGCTGCCAGTTCCGGACCCGGTTCGTCACCGGCGGCTACCTGGAGGAGGACGGGGAGATGTGGGACGAGGACGGGACCCTGGTGGCCCAGTCACGCCAGCTCGCCCTGGTCCCTCTCTGATCGCGCCAGCTCGTCGATCAGATCGTTCTTGCGGCTCTCGGCGAGAAAGGAGCTGAGGATCGAGTTGCGTGCCAGGGCGACGAGGCCGGCTTCGTCGACACCGAGGCTCTCGTGGATCCGGCGGTAGTTGTCCCCCACGTAGCCACCGAAGTAGGCGGGGTCGTCGGAGTTGACGCTGACCAGGAGCCCTCGCTCCATCATCGTCGGGAGGGGGTGGTCTTCAAGGGTGTCGACCACCCGCAAAGCCAGATTGGAGAGGGGGCACACCGTGAGCGGGACACGCTCCTCTACCAGCCTGGACACCAATACCTCGTCTTCGAGGCTGCGCACGCCATGGTCGATGCGCTCGGCCCCGAGCACTTCGAGCGCCGACCACACATACCCGGGAGGGCCTTCCTCACCGGCATGGGCCACCGCTCGCAGACCCAGGGAGCGGGCCCGGGCATAGGCCTCCTCGAACAGCTCGGGCGGGTTTCCCGTCTCCGACGAGTCGAGACCGACGGCGACCACCCCTTCGAGGTGTGCCTCGGCGTCGGCCAGCGTGGCCAGCGCCTCCTCCCCGCTGAGATGGCGCAGGAAGCACATGATGAGGTCGGCGCTGATCCCGGTCCTTCGCCCGGCGTCGGCGATGGCGTCTCGAAAGCCGTCCATGAAGAGCTTGAAGCCGATCCCACGCCCGGTGTGCGTCTGGGGGTCGAAGAAGATCTCGGCATGACGCACTCCGTCGGCGGCCGCTCGGTCCAGATAGGCGGTCATCAGCTCGTAGAAGTCCTCTGCGGTCTGCAGCACAGAGGCTCCCCGGTAGTAGATGTCGAGGAACGACTGGAGATCGGTGAACCGGTAGGCGGCGCGGGCTTCGTCGACGGTCTGGAAAGGCAGGCTCATCCCGTTGCGCTCGGCGAGGGAGAACATGAGGTCTGGCTCCAGCGTGCCCTCGATGTGGACGTGCAGCTCGCACTTGGGGAGCGCTCGAACCAGGTCGCCGATGCTCAAAGTGCTATGTCCTCCGGCCGCACCGGAACCCTGTTGAGGGCCTTGCCGCTGGCGTCGCGGATCGCGGCGACCACCGCCGCTGTCGAGGAGATGGTCGGCGGCTCACCCACCCCCTTGGCCCCGAAGGGGCCCCACGATCCCTTCTGCTCCAGGAGCAGGGCCTCCACCTGCGGGGCATCGAGGATCGTGGGGAGCAGGTAGTCGGTGAAGTTCGGGTTCTTCATGCGACCGTTCTCGATGATCAGCTCTTCCATCACTGCCAGGCCCACACCCTGCATGATCCCCCCCTCGATCTGCCCCCGCACCGACTCGGGGTTGATCGCTCTCCCCACGTCCTGGGCGGTGTCGACCCGGACCACCCTGACCAAGCCGAGCTCGGTGTCGACGTCGACGACTGCGCGGTGACCGGCGACCGCGAAGTCGGCGTGAGGTGAGCCCTGGCCGTCCTCGTCGGTCTCGGTGGTGGCGGGATGCCGAAAGGTCACCGTCTCCTCCCATGCTTCGGCGGCCAGCTGTGACATGGGAACGACGACACGCCCGGCGCGATGCACACCGCCATCGTCGAGAGTGTCGCCATCGTGGCGATCGAGGATCCGTTGGCGCAGCCTGGTGGCCGCTTCGTAGGTGGCCCCACCCGAGATCTGGGTCTGGCGGGAGGCCGATGACGATCCTGCGGATCCGATTCGGGAGGTGTCGACATGGATGACTTCCGCCGACGACACGCCCAGGGCCGACCTGGCTATCTGGGCGAGCACGCCGACCAGGCCCTGTCCCACCTCGATGGCCGCGGTCTCCACCACGACACCCTGCGCGGTGAGCCGCACCCGGGCCTGGGCGAAATCGTCGAATCCCTCCGAGAAGCCCAGGTTCTTGATCCCGATCGCGTATCCCACCCCGCGGGTGACGTTCTCTGGTTCGCTGGTGAGCCCGCTTCCCCCGGGAAGCCAGGAACCGTCGGAGTCCTCGTCGGGCATCGGCATGGAGAGCAGGGAGTCGACCACCTCGGAGACGGGAAGCGGGGTCTCGATGAGCTGGCCCGTGGTGGGGATGCGGTCGCCCGTGGCCAACGCATTCCGTCTCCTCAGCTCGAGGGGATCGAGTCCGAGCTCTGCGGCGAGCCGATCCATCTGGGTCTCATATGCGAAGCAGACCTGGACCGCGCCAAAACCTCTCATCGCCCCACAGGGCGGATTGTTGGTCTTCACCCCCGCACCGTCGACCGAGACCGAGTCGCAGCGGTAGGGCCCCACCGCGAAATAGCAGGCGTTGCCGAGCACCGCCGCCGTGGTCGAGGCATACGCCCCCCCGTCGATGAGGACCTTCGCCTCGACCCTGACCAGCCGGCCGTCGGCGTCCGCCTCGTGCCGGTACCACATCCGGGCAGGGTGGCGATGGACGTGCCCGGTGAACGACTCGGAGCGTCGGTACACCATCTTGACCGGCTGCCCTGTGTAGAGGGCGAGCATGCAGAGGTGGATGTGGAGGTTGACATCCTCCCGGGCCCCGAAGGCACCGCCGATCCCTGTGGGGTGGGCCCGCACCTGATCTTCCCCGACGCCGAGGCTGGCCACGACCTGCTGGTGGTCGACGTGGACGAACTGGCTGGTCGCGTAGAGATCGACGCCGCCCTGGCCGACCACATGCACCCTTCGGCGCACCGGCAGACCACCGTCGGGGCCGGGCAGGCGACGATGTCCAACCAGACGGTCATCTCCGTGAACAACCGCAAGGCGTACAAGCTGCTGAAGGACAACACGGTCAAGCTGCTCCCGGGCGAGGTGCTGGCCGGCCCTCCGTCGAGGCTGCGGACCTGGCTGCGCCGTCTCTTGAAGTACGAGGACC
>JAHWLC010000202.1 GCA_019347585.1 Actinomycetota bacterium
GGCTTCCACATCCTCGAGCTCCTGTTGGACCTCGGCCATGGTGAGAAATCCCCGGTGGTTACCTCTCTTGATCAGCGCACTGGTCAGCTTCGTCAGCTCTTCCGGTGCCATCACTCTCCTGCGCCTCGCTTCCTCTGTTGTAAAGCTATCAAACGCCGGAGCACATCTGAATGGGGCTCTGACCCGGGCTCGAGCTCGGCGAGGCGCTCCTCCAGCTCATCGATCTCGGCGTCGAGGCGACGCCCCGTGACCAGGCGTTTCATGTCTCTCCAGTCGGGCAGGGGCCGGCTGTCCATCGCCAGCGAGCGCAGCAGCTCGATCACCTCGGGCTCGGCGTCGACCCGGGCCACGTCGACTGGAGTGCCGGGCGGCCGCGTCTGCAACTCGCTCATCACCGCCTGGTGGGCCGCCCGCAGCCTGGGATCGGTGAAGTCGTCGGGTTTCAGCTCCAGACCGGGAGGATTGGCGAGTGCCAGGCGAAGCAGCTCCCCCTGGGCGCGGTCGACTGGCTTCGCCTCGAATCCGGACCGCTCCGCCGAGGGGCGAGAGCGCCCTCTGATTGCCCGCTCCGCGGTGGCCAGATCCACCCCTACCACCCTGGCTACGAAACGTGCGTACTCGCCACGGGTGATGTCGTCGCCGATCCGCCGCACCTGGGCTGCGGCGGCATGGAGGGCCCGGGCCCTTCCTTCCGGCCCGCTCAGATCATGTCTCGCCACTTCGTGCTGGATGCGGTGCTCGAGCAGCGGACGGGCGTCTTCGACCGATTTGCGCAGCTCGTCGTCCCGGTCCGACTGCACCAGATCGGCCGGGTCGAGCCCGTCAGGCATGGTCGCCACCCTGAGATCGAGGTCGAGGCGGAAGGGCGTCTCCAGCTCGTCGCCCCTGAGCACAGCACGCTCCCCCGCCTCGTCGGAGTCGAATGCCAGCACGACCTGGTCGGTGAAGCGGCGAAGCAGATCGAAATGGCCGTCGCCGAGGGCGGTGCCGCAGGTGGCGACCGCGGTCTCGATCCCGGCCTGGTGCATGGCGATCACATCGGTATAACCCTCCACGACCACGGCTCTTCCCTCGCCGCCGATCGCCTTGCGGGCGCGGTCGAGCCCGTAGAGGACCTGGGCCTTGTGATAGACCACCGAGTCGGCGGAGTTGACATATTTGGCATCGGGGTTGTTGGTCTGCTCCCGGCTGACCTCCTCCAGCCGCCGGCCCCCGAACCCGACCGGGTCGCCCCTCAAGTCGTGGATGGGGAACAGCAGCCGCCCCCGGAAGACATCGTGGAGGCCGTGGCGTCCTCGCCGTACCAGCCCGGCGTCGATCATCCCCTGGTCGCTGATGCCCGCCGCCTTCAACGCCTTGGTGAGCGTGTCCCAGTCGAGCCCGGCGAATCCGATCCGCCACTGTGCGATGAGATCGGCGTCGTAGCCGCGGGCCCGCAGATAGGCGCGGGCCGGGCCTGCCTCGGAAGACTTGCGCAGGCGCTGGTGATAAGTCTCGACGGCGCGGCGCAACGCGTCGACCGCCGCCGCCCTCCGACCCCGTTGTCGGTTCTCGGCCGGATCCCGCACCAGGGTGATCCCCGACCTCGCCGCCAGCACCTCGAGGGCGTCGCCGAAACCCACCCCCTGCGTCTCCTGGACGAAGTTGAACACGTCGCCGCCCTCGCCGCATCCGAAGCAGTGATAGAGGCCGCGGCCCCGGTCGATCGACATCGAAGGGGTCTTCTCCTGATGGAAAGGGCAGACCGCCATATAGGAGCGGCCCGACTTCTTCACTTGGGTGACCTCGGCGACCAACTCGACTATGTCGGACGCCTCCCTCACCCGGTCGATATCCCCTCGGTCTGCCATGGCGACCGATGATACGGCTGATGTGTCGCTGCCTACTCCGAGGCGACGGCGACGAAGACCAGCGCCAGCGTGACTTCTTCGGAGACGTTGGCCACGCCGGGAACATTGGGGATTCCGATCCCGAAGTCGGAGCGCTCGACGACCGTCTCGGCAATTCCCTCGATGGTGTTGGCGTCGACCAGGGTGGCGGTGACGTCGAAGGTGGCCTCCTGGGTGACGCCTTTGATGGTGAGATCGCCGCTCACCGTGAACCGGGTCTCCTCCCCCACTCCCACCGGCTCGTCGAGACCGTCGATGGAGGTGGGCTGGAAGGTGATCAGCTCGAACTCATCCGAGGCGGAGTTGAGGATGACCGGTCCCCGGATCGCCCGGTCACGGTTGGCGTCGTCGGTCATGAAGGTGCGGGCATTGATCAGGATCTCGGAGATCTGCGCCGTCTCCGGGTTGGCCGGATCGACCACCACCTGCCCGGCTACGGCGTTGGTGAAGCCCACCACCTGGTTGGGATTGCCCCGGAGCTCCTCGCCGACCTCGAAGCGTGCCTGGGAGCGCTCCTGGTCGATCACGAAGGCGATCTCGGCAGATTCAGCGCCGGTGGTGGTGGTCTCCTCGACTTTGCCCTCGGTGGTGGATGTGGTCGAGGTGGTGGCGATGGTGGGGGTGGTCAGCTCGGCGGTGGGCTCTCCGGAGCCGCCGGCGAAGTAGAGCCAGCCGACGAGACCCGCCGCCCCTACCAGGAGGGCACCGAGGGCCCAGGCAATGACACTGCGGTTTAGGGGTGGCCCCATTCTGTCCGACTCTGCCTCGAGATCGGGTAAAGCCTCATGTCAGACGGCGGTCGAGATAGTCGAGGAGGCCTTCCATCGGGATTCGGTCCTGCTTCATGGAATCCCGGTCCCGAACCGTGACCGCGTCGTCGTCCAGTGAGTCGAAGTCGACGGTGACGCAGTAGGGAGTGCCGATCTCGTCCTGGCGCCTATAGCGACGCCCGATCGACTGGGTGACGTCGAGCTCCACCATCCAGCGCCGACGCAGCTCCTCGGCGATCTTCTCCGCCGGCTCGATCAACTCGGCCTTCTTGGAGAGGGGGAGCACCGCCACCTTGTAGGGAGCGAGACGGTGATGCAGCCGCATCACCACCCTGGTCTCCTCGTTCACCGTCTCCTCGTGATAGGCGTCGATGAGGAAGGCGAAGGTGGTGCGGGTCGCCCCCGCTGCCGGCTCGATCACATACGGGAAGAAGCGTTCGTCCGCCTCCTGGTCGTAGTAACGCAGGTCCACCCCCGACACCTCCATGTGCTGGCGGAGGTCTA
>JAHWLC010000203.1 GCA_019347585.1 Actinomycetota bacterium
CTCCTCGGGCAGCTCGACGAAAACCACATCGCCCAGCTGGTCCTGGGCGTAATCGGTGATCCCGATCCGGATCACCGAGTCGTTCATCTTGCGGATCCACTCGTGCTCTTCGGTGTAGTGGAGTTCCTCGGGAACCTGCATCAACTCTCCTAGCGGCCGGACGGCGACTCTACCTCCTTCAGCGCCAGCGTGGCATCTCCCAGGTACTGCACCAGGGTTACCCAGTAGAGCACCAGCCCGATGATCCCGGTGCCCCACCCCAGGGACAGCAAGAGCCCCTCGAAGAGCCCGGCTGCGGCCAGGTAGAACGACGGGATGGCCCCATAGAGGATGAAGGTGGCCACCTTGCCCGGGGAGCGCACCTGGAGGGCCCCGGCCCCTCGAGCCGCCAGCAACAAGCTGACCACGGCCATGATCACCTCCCGAATCATCAAAGGCACCGCGATGACCACGGGGAGCACCCCGGCGATGAGCCCGGCGATGACCGCCGATCCGATCATGATCCGGTCCGCGACCGGGTCGAGGATCGTGCCGAGACGGGACACCTGGTTGAGACGCCGTGCCAGATAGCCGTCGATCCAATCGGTCCATCCGACGGCGAAGAGCACGACGGCGGCCAGGGCGATCTGCTCCTTGCCGAGGAGCAGCCACCAGAACACGGGAACGGCTCCGATCCTGGCGATCGAGACCAGGTTGGGGATGGTGAGAACCCGGCTCTCGGTCACCGGGCGAGCGTAGCCAGCGAGCCCTAGGGGACCTGTCTCACGTCGCCGATGGCGCCGAGCCGTCCCTGCAGACCGCCGAGCCCCGCCTCCAGCCCGTAGGCGACCCGGTCGATCCGGTAGATCTCGGTGATCTGGCTGGTGTAGAGGAGGAGATATGGCAAATCCTCGGCCAGGGTGGCCTCCATTGCCCACAGGGCCTCCAGCGCCTCATCGCGGTGACGGGCGCTCTCATAGGCGGCGAGCTGGCCGGCGAACACGTCGCTGCGGTACCCGGTGTTGTTCAGCTCCCCTTCGGGAGCGAAAAGGGCCCGATAGTGCCCGGGAAGGGTCGGGTTCCCCAGCGTCCACCCCAGGAGGTACATGTCGTACTGGAGCGTGCCCGCCTCGCCAGGAGTGAAGGCGAGATCGACGACGCTGTCGAAGTCGGTCTCGACGGGACGGGCGTCGAATCCCAGCCAGCCGAGTACCTCCGCGATCTCTTCGGCATAGGCAGGCCGCGAAGGGTCGTAGGCGTCGCCAGAGGTGAGGATGGTGAGTATCGCGGGAGGGGCCCCTTTTATCGTGAGGCCGGCGCCGGGGACCACTCCCCCGTCCGGCCCGATGGTGGGCTCCGACGCCCACCCGTAGCCCGCGGCCCGAAGGGCGGTGAGGGCGTTGTCCAGCCTGGCGGCGAGGCTCCCCTGATAGCGACTGGCAATCACACGCGCCTTCTCCTCGTCGTACCACGGCTCGTTGGCCGGGCCGACGAAGGCGTATGCGGGCTCGGCGGCTCCCGGGATCTCCTCGGCGAGCTTCTCCCGATCCAGGAGGTGGGCCAGGGCACTGCGGAAGGCGTGGTCGCTCATGGGCGGCCGATTCAAGTTGAAGCCGAGATAGCGGACGGCATTGGCCGGGCTCTGCGCCACGCCGATGTCAGGATCTCTCGCCACCGTCTGCATCTGAGCCTCCGCCAGGCCCTTGGGGCTGAGGATGGAGTCGATCTCGGCGGCGGCGACGGCGGCGACCGCGGAGGCCTCGTCCTCGTAGGCGTGATACTCGATCCGGTCGGGTCTCACCCGATGCGGATAGCCCGGATTGGGGACACTCACCGCGAGCCGGTCGGAGCTCTCGGTGAGGGCCAGGGGCCCGCCCCCGACGTCGATCGACCCGGGATGGGAGTAGAGGGCGGCTGCGTCGCCGGCTCCGGCAGCCGCCTCTTCCCAGATGTGGGCCGGCATCACCGGGGCCAGGCCGATGGCATGTGGCCAGACGGCGAGACCGGGGCGTTCGGTGAATTCGATGCGCAGCTCGTATCGGGCGTCGGCGTGCATCGACTCGATCGTGGTCGGGAAGGCGTCGGCCCAGCTCCCACCGAGGCCGAGGGCCCGCACCGTCTCGTAGGTGAAGACCATGTCGTGCGCCGTGATCGGCGCCCCGTCGCTCCAGGCCATCTCCTCGCTCAAGGTGACGCGCACCCTCCAGCCTTCCGCGTCGAAGGTCGGCGACACCGCGTCGGCGGCGAGCTCGGGGCGCAGCGAGCCGTCCGAGGGATCGGCGGCGTAGAGCGCGGGCTTCGTCGGCCCGAGTATGTAGGCGTTCCACACCGAGGGCTCCTCGCCATAGAACTTCCAGAAGTTGTCGGTGCTCACCGGGGCGAGAATTCCCAGTCGATAGACGAAGGGCTCCTGCGGGAGGTCGGCGGCCGCGGTCTCGGGGCCGGGCCCGCCTTGGCTGGCTTCGGGGGTCGGCTCGGGGTCGGCGATGACGATCTCGTCGGGGCCACCGCGCCGGTCGATCTGGACGAAGGCAGCGACGGCCAGGCTTGCGATGACCACGGCGGCGCCGATCGCTCTCAGGGATTTATCGGGCATCTATACCTCCCAGCCCATGGATCGGCAGGGCAGGAGGGGGTCTTGACGGATTAGTCCGTCTGGATCGCCCTCATGCGGCGCAACGCCTCGGTGAGGGTCGGCTCGTCCTTGCAGAAGGCGAAGCGGACCAGCTCCGAGCCGGCACCGGGCGTCGAATAGAAGACACTGGGAGGGATGGCTGCCACCCTGGCCTGTTCCACGAGCTGGCGACAGAAGGCCCGGTCGTCACCCATGCCGAATCCGGAGTGACGGGCCATGAGGAAATAGGTGCCTTCGGGCAGGAATACCTCGAATCCGATCTCCTCGAGGCCCTTGGCGAGGAGGTCTCGCTTCTGCCGGTAATCCGCCCGCATCTCTTCGTAGAAGCCCTGCGGCGCAGCCAATGCGGCCACCGCCCCATGCTGCACCGGTGTCGGTGTGGCGAATGTGAGGAACTGGTGTGCGGAGCGCAGACCCGAGGTGAGAGCTGGAGGCCCGATCGCCCACCCCACCTTCCAGCCGGTTAGCGAGAAGGTCTTCCCCAGCGAGGAGAGGGTGAGAGTGCGATGCCACATCCCGTCGTACGCCGCC
>JAHWLC010000204.1 GCA_019347585.1 Actinomycetota bacterium
ACCGCGATCTGCGTGGTGGCGGCACCGAGCGGGGTCGAGAGAATGGAGAGGGACCACCCCGACGTGCGCATCGTCGCCGCGGCACTCGACCGTGAGCTCAACCCGAGCTACTACATCGCCCCGGGGCTCGGGGACATGGGAGACCGCCTCTTCGGCACCTTGTGAGCGACTTCGAGGAGGCGGTGATCGAGGTGATCCGCGATCTGGTCCCGGGCGAGGTGGTGACCTACGGGGAGGTAGCGGCGGAGGCAGGCCATCCCGGTGCGGCACGCGCGGTGGGCAACCTGCTCCGCGTGGCCGGGGAGGACCTGCCCTGGTGGCGGATCGTGGGCTCCGGCGGCCGGCTTCGCTCCCCCGACCCGGTTCGCCAGGCCCGGCTCCTCGCCGACGACGGAGTGTTGGTTGTGGCCGGAAGGGTCCGGAACCGATGATGGCGCGGCAGCGTCGAAAGCACATGAAGCACATCGCCCTCATCGCCCTCGCCGGCCTGGGGCTGGCGGCATGCACCCAGGGATCGAGCCAGCCCAACATCACGGTCAACACCGGGGAGAACCGAACCGGAGTCTCGGTGTCCGGCACCGGCGAGGTCACCGGGACCCCGGACACGCTCACCATCGATCTCGGGGTCTCCGTGCTCGCCGACACCGTCGCCGACGCCACCACTCAGGCGGCCGAGCGCGCCGACGCCCTGATCGAAGCCCTCGTATCCGGAGGTGTCGAGCGTGAGGACATCACCACCACCAACTTCTCGATCTTCCCCGAGTACGACTACCGGGGCCAGGAAGAGCGGCTGACAGGCTACCGGGTTAACAACACGGTCCGGGCCGAGATCCGCGACATTGCCGCCGCCGGCGACCTCATCGATCAGGCGGTGGCCGCCGCGGAAGACACTGCCACGGTCCACGGGCTCAGCTTCTCCACCGAAGACGACGCCGAACTCGTCGAGGCGGCGAGAGCCGCTGCCTGGGAGGACGCCCGCGCCAAGGCGGAACAGCTCGCCTCTCTCTCCGGGCAGACCCTGGGCAGGGCTATCGCCATCACCGAGACCATGACCAGCACCCCACCGCCCATCCCCTACTTCGAAGAGTCTTACGCCGGTGATGCCGCCCTGGAGCGGGCCACTCCCATCGAGCCGGGTAGCGAGACGGTCAGGATCGTGCTCCAGGTCGACTTCGCGCTGGAGGGCTGATCTCGTAGATTCCGCGGCGATGGAATTCAACGCCGTGGAGCTGATCGAACTGAAAAGGGACGGGGGCGGCCTCCCCGGCGAAGCCATCGCCTGGCTGATCGACTCCTACACCGACGGCGAAGTTCCCGACTACCAGATGGCGGCCTTGCTCATGGCCATCTTCCATCACGGTCTGGACGAGGCCGAGTTGGGAGCTTGGACCGAGGCCATGCTCCACTCGGGAGAGGTGATGGACCTGTCCGGCATCGGCCTTCCCAAGGTGGACAAGCACAGCACGGGCGGGGTGGGGGACAAGGTCTCGATACCACTGGCGCCGATCGTCGCCGCCTGCGGGGTCGCCGTCCCCATGATGTCGGGCCGCGGCCTGGGACACACAGGGGGGACATTGGACAAGCTGGAGTCCATCCCCGGCTACACCACCGGGCTCGAACCGGAGCGCTTCCGATCCATCCTCTCCGAGCATGGGGTGGTCCTGGCCGGCCAGTCGGAGGCCATGGTCCCCGCCGACCGCGAGATCTACTCCCTGCGTGACGCCACGGCCACCGTGCCCTCGATCCCCCTGATCGCCAGCTCGATCATGTCGAAGAAGCTCGCCGAGGACCTGGACGGCCTCCTCCTCGACGTGAAGCAGGGCTCGGGGGCCTTCATGGAAGACATCGAGGAGGCGCGCCGGCTGGCGAAGACCATGGTGGGGATCGGCTCCACCCACGGCGTGGAGGTGGTCGCCTTCATCACCGCGATGGACCAGCCCCTGGGCCGGGAGGTGGGTAACGCCAACGAGGTCCGGGAGTCGATCGAAGTGCTGAGAGGTGAGGGGCCTGCAGACCTCACCGAGCTGACACTCACCTTCGCCGAGGCCATGCTCCAGCTCGGTGGGGTCCCCGGAGGCCTCGATCGGGTGATGGAGGCGGTCGAGTCCGGGGCGGCCGTGGACAAGTTCCGTGGCCTGGTGGCCGCCCATGGCGGTGATCCGGCGGTGATCGAGCAGCCGGAACGCCTTCCCCGAGCCCGGCACTCACACACGATCGAGGCTTCCCGGGCGGGCTATGTCCACAGGTGCGACGCCAGGACCATCGGGATCGCCTCGACGAGGATGGGGGCCGGGAGGCAGCGCAAGGAGGACGGCATCGACCACGGGGTCGGCATCACCTTGCACGCCAAGATCGGCGACCAGGTGGCCCAGGGGGAGGCACTGGCCACAGTGGCCTTCAACGACCCTGACCTCTTCGAGAGCCAACACGACCGGCTCGCCTCGGCGTGGTCGATCGGCGAGGACAAGACGGATGTCCCGAAGCTCATTGTGGAGCGAGTCTCCTAGCTCGTTACCATCGCCTCCCGCACCCTCCCGGAGGAGAACATCCACATGAAGGTGGTCGTCTGCGTCAAGCAGATCCCCGACCCCGCCACGCCATACCGCCTGGACGAGGAGAACCACTGGCTGGTCAGGCCGGAGGACCAGGTCCTCGACGACACCGACCGGTACGGGGTGGAGATGGGGCTCCAGCTCGCCGGCGAGGACGACACGGTCACCCTGGTGAGCATGGGACCGATGGGCAACGCCCAGGGGATCCGGCAGGCGCTGGCGATGGGGGCGGACAAGGCTGTGATCGTCGACGACGAGTCGCTGAAGGGGTCCGATGCCCTGGCCACGGCCAGGGTGCTGGCCTCGGTGATCGAGAGGGACGGCTTCGACCTGGTGATCGCGGGCACCGAGTCGACCGACGGCTACTCGGGTGTCACCCCCCAGATGATCGCCGAGCTGCTCGACACCCCCGCCCTGACGTACGCCACGAAGGTCGAGGTGTCCGACGGCCGGGTCAATATCAACCGCCAGACCGACGAGGGATACGACGTGGTGACCTCGGAGCGGCCCGCGGTGGTCTCGGTGACTGCGGGCGTGGTCGAGCCCCGCTACCCCACCTTCAAGGGGATCATGGATGCGAAGAAG
>JAHWLC010000205.1 GCA_019347585.1 Actinomycetota bacterium
AGCCGACGGTCTGGCTGGTAGGAAGCCCGTTGACCGTGTATTGCTCGGTGTACAGGGCGACCAGGACCGGGATGCCGATGCGGCCCGTCTCCCCGTCGAGGTTGCGCCAGTTCGACTCCGAACCCGAGGTGCTGCGCAGCCAGAGGCCCTCGCCGGCGTCCCAGGTCCACTGCACGGTGTTGCCGCTGAAGTCGATGCGGATAGAGGAGGCCGTCGCGGCGTCCGCGGGCATAGGGCCGAACTCCCAGATAGGCTGGGTGGGCGGGTCGTTGGGATAGCCCTGGTTGTCGGCATGGGCGCGCAGCTCGATGGTGTTCACGTACAGGTTGTGAGGGGCACGGCGGCCGCCGATGCGGAACGTCCCCGGCGACAGCTCCTTGATCAAGGGGATGCCCTTGGAGCGGATCATCTGTTGGACCCATCCCTGGGCCCCGGAGATGGCGAAGGTCGGGCTGTTGAAGGCGGGGAGCAGGGTCGAGTCGGTGGGACGGCCCGAGCGCATCGGGCCCAGGTACTCGGCGTCGCTCTGGTGCCACACCGAGATGAAGCGGGTGATGCCTTCGACCAACGCCTCGATGACCATGTCCGCCTGCTCGATCCCCGACTGAGGTCGGGCTTTGGGATGGTTGTCGATCTTGACCGCCAGGACTCTCCGCTCCAGCAGCTGTGGGTCGTCGACCGGCATGCCGTTGATCGGGGAGAGGTTGGCAGTCTCCGTGACGGTCGTCGTCGGGGCGGCGGTGGTCGTGGTTGCGGGGACGGTGGTCGTGGTCGTGGTGGGCTCGGTGGTGGAGGTGGTCTCTGCGGGCTCTGCCTCGCCGCTGCAGGCCGTCACGATCAATCCGAGCGCAACCAACCTGGTAATGGTGCGCATTGCGCGCATTTTACGGAGAGGGTCCCCGCTAGACGGTATTTGCAGTCAGTCGACGCTGACCCCGCCCAGCACCTCGAGCTCGGGCAGTGCCGCATCGGGCTCGTCGACGGCGATGGCCAACTCGACCCCGTCCGCATTGGCCCTCATCACATAGATCGCGTCGATGTTCACCCCGGCGTCGGCGATGGCCCTGGTGAGCCGGGCAAGCTCTCCGGGGCGGTGCTGGAGGGTGGCGGTGAGCACCGTGAGCTCCCGGTACTGGAGGGCGGCCTCGTCGAGCACCCGGCGGGTGGTGGGGGCGTCGTCGACGATGAGCCGGACCGCTCCCTCCCCGTCGGTGCCGTAGGCGGTCAGCGCCTCGATATTGACCTCGAAGGCGGCGAGCGCCTCGGTGAGGGCAGCCAGCCGACCGGGCAGGTTCTCCATGTCGACCACGAACTCGATCATCGGCATCGACTCTACGCGCTCGGGCCGTCGTCGTGCGCGGCCAGAGGGTCGGGGGGCTCCACCCGGCCTCGTGAGGAGAGGTAGGCGTGCCAGATGAGCCGGGCCGCAGCGGCGCGCACCGGGCGCCAGGGGCGGGCGAGGATGATCATCTCCTCGGGGTCGGGGATGGTTTCCAGCCCGAGCACTTCGGCCATACCCACCTGCAGCGCCCGATCCCCGACCGGGAAGACGTCGGGATAGCGGAGCGCGGACAGGAGGTAGACGTCGGCAGTCCAGGGCCCGATGCCGCGGACGGCGAGCAGCCGGCTTCGGGCTTCGTCGTCCGGAAGCGACCCGGTCTCCTCCAGGTCGAGCTCCCCACCGAGGATGAGACCGGCGAGATCGAGGAGGTAGCCGGTCTTTTGGCGGGTGACTCCGATGGAGCGGAGGCCGTTTTCGCCGGCGGCGGCGACCGAGCCCGGGGTCACCTGGCCGGTCAGGGCGGCGAGCCGGCGGTACATGGCAACGCCCGACTCCAGCGATACCTGCTGTTCCATGATGAGCCAGACCAGGGTGGCGAATCCCGGACGGCGGGACCAGAACCGGGGGACGCCATGGGCGGCGACCACCGCAGCCAGGGATTCGTCCTCGTCGGCGAGGAGCAGGCTCGCCTCGGCGAAGGTCTCGGCATCGAGGCGTTCGACCACCGGGAGGAGAGCGGCGCGGGGCAGAGGGCCCAGCGTGCGCGAGTCGGCTCTGGTCTCGGCGGGGTTGTCGGAGAGGACCCAGGCCTGGTCTCCGGCGAGCTCGGCCGGAGACTCCGCCATGCGCTTGATCATCCAGAAACCGGGGCGGTGGGGATGTTCGAAGACGACGACGTCGCCGATCTGCGCCGGCCGGGAGTCGGTGGCCACCACCTCCTGGCCCGGCCGGAGGTTTGGCACCATCGACCGCTGGGCAACTTCGTAGCGTCTCATTGCCATGCTCCGCGGCGGAGTATGGTCAGCAAGGGAAGAAGGAGGCCTATGCGTCAACTAACCATCGCCCACGCACACTGCGATCTCTACTGCGGGGTGTACGACCCGGCCCAGGCCAAGATCGAGGCCATGTCGGTGCACAAGATCGCCCAGAAGTACCAGGACTCGACCGACCCGGTGTTCAAGGACCGGGCCCTCCTGCTCAAGGAGGAGCGGGCCGAGCTGGTGAAGCACCATCTGATGGTGCTCTGGGCGGACTTCTTCACCGAGGAGCACCGCAAGGAGCACTCCGAGCTCGACGATCTGATGTGGCGCGGCATCCACCAGGCAGGAGAGGCCAAGAAGTCGGCCGATCCCGCCGAGGGTGAGAAGCTGCTCGACCTGATCGATCAGATCGGGGAGATCTTCTGGAAGACCGACAAGGCCAAGGACATGGGGGTCTACCCGCCGTCCTGAGCTCTGGCTCTCCGGGGCCGTAGCGACCTGATCCGCTGTGAGGCGCGGCGCGCCCAAGCCACGTCTCGCGCCAGCACCGCCAGACCGGCGGCGATGGTGAGAAGCCCGGGCCCGGGCAGCACGAGCATGGCGGTCCCCGCCACGAGGAGGCTGGAACCCCCGGCTATCCGCACCATCCGGCTCATGGGCGCAAAGCTATCCAAATTCAGGGGCTCTGGGAACCGGGGCGGCCCGTGCTCCGCCCGTTACTCGTCGAGGGCGTCTTCCTCGAGTTTGATGAAGACCGGGCGCACCTCACCGAACCGGGTCCCGCCGGGCACTTCAGTCGGCTCCCACGTCTTCGCCTCCGGATCCAGCCCCAGCATCTCCCCGATCACCCGCGAGCTGAAGGGGAGGTAGGG
>JAHWLC010000206.1 GCA_019347585.1 Actinomycetota bacterium
CTTCTTCTTGCCGGCGATCGCCACCCGACGACCCTTGCGGCCCCTGGCGTTGGTATGGGTCCGCTGGCCCCGTACCGGCAGCCCCCGGCGGTGACGCATGCCCTGGTAGCTCCCGATCTCGATCTTCCTCTTGATGTTCTGCTGCACCTCTCGACGCAGGTCACCCTCGACCTTCACGCTGGACTCGATGTACCGACGGATCTTGGCCGCCTCATCGTCGGTGAGGGAGCGCACCTTGGTGTCGGCGTCGACACCGGTGGCCGCGCAGATCTCCTGGGCCTTGCTCAGGCCCACCCCATAGATGTAGGTGAGCCCGATCTCGAGACGCTTGTCCCTTGGTAGGTCGACTCCTGCGATACGTGCCATCAGTACACCTCAGCCCTGACGTTGCTTGTGACGCGGATTCGAGCAGATCACCCAGACGCGGCCACGCCGCCGGATGATCCGACATCTGTCACACATCTTCTTTGTCGACGGTCTTACTTTCATTGCGTCTCCGGCCCTCGGGCGCGAGCTTGGCCAGGTCACTGCCGGACGCAACCAACCGGATCGTCCAAAGTGGCTGCGGGCGACAATGCCCTGGACCGAAAATGATCTCCTGGCCCTCGAGGGCTCAGGACACGGGACCATGCTAGCGATGGGCCTCTGCCTCCTCAAATTCCACCGGCAGGGGCTCCTCTCCGGCGGTGAGCACCCAGGGCCCGTCCGGAGTTAGGGCCACGGTGTGCTCCCAATGAGCCGAGAGGCTGCCGTCGGCGGTGCGCACCGTCCAGCCGTCGGCGTCGACCTTGGTGTGCCGTTTCCCCAGGTTGAACATGGGCTCGACGCAGAGGGCCATCCCGGTGCGCAGTTTCATCCCCTTCCCCGGGGTCCCGTAGTTGGGGACCTGGGGCTCCTCGTGCATCTGCCTGCCGATGCCATGACCGACGTACTCCTCGACCACCCCATAACCGGCCGCGGAGCCGACGTCGTGGATGGCCGACCCGACGTCACCGAGCCGGGCGCCCTTGCGAATCTCCCGGATCCCCGCCCACATCGCCTCCGCGGTGGTGGCGATCAGGTCCCGGGCGTCGGCGCCGATCTCCCCGATCCCCATGGTGAAGGCGGCATCGCCATGGAATCCCTCGAAGATGGCCCCGGCGTCGACGGAGAGGATATCCCCCTCCCGGAGGTGGTAATCCCCGGGGATGCCGTGGACGATGACGTCGTTCGGGGAGAGACAGAGGCTCTTGGGATAGCCGAGATAGCCGAGGAAGGACGGGACGCATCCATGGGTGGCGATGATCTGAGCCCCGATCGCGTCCAGCTCGTCGAGGGAGACGCCGGGCCGCGCCGCCTCGCGGATCTCGTCGTGGACCTTCGACACCACCGCCCCGGCCTTCGCCATCTTGGCGAACTCCCGGCGGCTCTTGATAGTGATCACCGCACCCGCTCCCCGATCACCGAGAGGATTCGCTCGGTGACTTCCCCGACGTCGCCGATACCGTCGACGGTCTCGGTCAGCCCCCGCTCGGAGTAGACATCGATGAGAGGCTGCGTCTGCTCGTGATAGACCTGTAAGCGGTTGCGGATGGTCTCGGCGGTATCGTCCGCCCGGCCCCGGCTCAGCATGCGGGAGACCAACTCGTCCTCGTCGACCTTGAACACCACCACCAGGTCGAGACCCCCCTCGCCGAGCAGGGCGTCGAGTGAGGCGACCTGCCCTCGGGTGCGGGGGAATCCGTCGAGTATGAAGCCGCGATCGGCATCGGGTTGGGCGAAGCGCTGCTCGAGCATGGCGACGGTGATCTCGTCTGGCACATAGTCGCCGCCCGCCATGATCGCCTCGACACGCTCCCCCAGCTCGGTTCCCCGCGACACGTGGTCGCGGAACATCTCACCGGTGGAGATGTGGGGCACCCCGAGCCGATCGGCCACCAGATCGGCCTGAGTCCCCTTACCCGCCCCCGGGGGCCCCAGGAACAGGATCTTCACTACGTCAATATCCCCTCGTAGTTGCGCATGGTGAGCTGGGACTCGATCTGCTTCATGGTCTCCAGGGCGACTCCCACCACGATGAGGATCGACACGCCGGAGAAGGCGATCTGGATATTCCAGACCGCACCGGCGATGGCGGGCAGCACCGAGATGGTGGCCAAGAAGATCGACCCCGGCAGCGTGATCCGGTTGAGGATGTGGGCGAGGTGCCGCTCGGTCTGCCGACCCGGGCGCACCCCGGGAATGAACCCGCCCTGCCGCTGGATCATCTCCGCCTGCTGGGTGGGGTCGAACTGGATCGCGGTGTAGAAGTAGGTGAAGAAGACGATGAGGGCGAAGAGGATGAAGATGTACCACCAGGTCACCCCCTGGACTCCCGCTCCCATATTCTCGTTGATCCAGCGGAACACGGTCTGCACCCAGGCTGCATCCGAGGGGATGGCGGTGATCATCAGGGATGGGATCAGCAGCACCGAGGTGGCGAAGATCACCGGGATGACTCCGGCGGTGTTGACCTTGAGCGGGATGTAGGTGGACTGGCCTCCCATCACCCGCCGCCCCCGCACCCGCTTGGCGAACTGGATGGGTATGCGGCGCTGACCCTGGTCGACGTAGATGATGGCGGCGATCATGGACAGGAAGATGGCAACGATCACGATGAATTGCGTCCAGCGGCCGATCTGCGCGGTCTGGGTGTAGATCTGGCCGAAGACAAAGGGGAACTGGCTGATGATGGAGATGGTGATGATCAGCGACATCCCGTTGCCCACGCCGCGCTGGGTGATCAGCTCGCCGAGCCACATCAGCACCAGCGTGCCCGCGACGAAAGTGGCGAGGATCGAGATCGTCGCGGCCCAGTCCTCGGGGCCGAACGCCGGCAGCACGCCCGAGCGGTTCATGAACACGGCCACGCCGATGCCCTGGAGCAGCGCCAGCGGCACGGTGAGGATGCGGGTGTACTGGTTGATCTTCTGCCGCCCGGTCGCGCCTTCCTTCTTGAGCGCGGCGAGCGCCGGATGGAGCGAGGCGGCGAGCTGCACCACGATCGAGTCCGTGATGTAGGGCATCACGCCGAGCGCGATCAGGCTCATCCGCTCGAGGCTGCCGCCCGAGAAGGTGTTGAACAGGTCGAGGATACCGC
>JAHWLC010000207.1 GCA_019347585.1 Actinomycetota bacterium
GAGATCACGCGCATCTCAGCGGGACTCGAGGCCCTTGAGCAGCTCGGCGGTGACCTCGTCGGAGAGGTGATAGACCTCGTCGTCGCTGGGGAAGGCCCCGGAAGAGATGTCGGCGCGGAACCTCTCCAACGCGGCCACCGCCTGATCCGCCAGATCGGCGTAGGGCCGGACGAACTTGGGGTACTCGCCGGAGCCGAGCCCGAGCACGTCGTGGAAGACGAGGACCTGCCCGTCGGTGGCGGGGCCGGCGCCGATGCCGATGGTGGGCGCGTCGACATCCTTGGTGATCAACTCGCCGACGACGTCGGGAATGCCTTCGAGGACGACGGAGAAGCAGCCGGCCTCGGAGAGGGCCTTGGCGTCCTCGATCATCTCCCTGGCGGCCTGGACCACCTTGCCCTGGACCTTGAAACCGCCCATGGCGTGTACCGACTGAGGGGTGAGCCCGACATGACCCATCACCGGGATCTCCGCGTCCAGGATCGCGTTGATCACCGCGAGCCGCTTCCGACCCCCTTCGAGCTTGACCGCCTCCGCCCCTCCCTCCCGGACGAGACGCCCGGCGTTGACCACCGCGTCCTCGACCGAGATGTGAAAGCTGAGCCAGGGCATGTCCGCCACCACCAGGGCGCGGGGGTCGGCGCGCTTCACCGCCCGGACGTGGGTCAGGATCTCCTCCATCCCGATCTCGAGCGTGGTGGCCATGCCGTGGACCACGTTGGCGGCGGAGTCGCCGATCAGGATGATGTCGATGCCGGCGCGGTCGGCGATGACGGCTCCCGGATAGTCGTATGCGGTGACCATGGCGATCTTGGGGCCGCCCTTGCGGGCCCGGATCGAGGGGGCGGTGACCTTCTCTCTCATCGGTGAAAATCGTACCCGTGGGAGCCGGCGGTCACTCTCTGCCCTCCCCGAGGACGTCTCGCACCCAGCGGATGTCGGCGGCCTGCTCCTCGGCCCCTCCCGGAGTCTCCACCGCCACCGGGGCGCCGGCTCGGGCGATGACCGCGGCCAGCTCCTCCTTGGGGATCTCCCCGAAGCCGAGGTTCTGGTGACGATCCCGTCGCGAGTCGAATGGGTCCTTGGAGTCGTTGGCTTGCACCAGGTCGATGCGCCCGGTGGCCTCGACCACCCGCTCCACCAGCCCGTCGAGGGCCTCGCCCCCGGCCCATGCGTGACAGGTGTCGAGGACGAATCCCACGCCATGATCGCCGATCGCCTCCCAGAGCCTGGCGATCCACTCCACCCGGCGCGCCACGGCGAACTCGCCCCCGGCCGTGTTCTCGATCCACACCGGGACGTCGCTCTCCAGCTCGTCGAGCGCCTTGCGCCAGCGAACGATTCCTTCGGCGGTGTTCCCCTCCCCGGTGACGTGCCCACCGTGGACGATCACCGCCTCCGCCCCGATCTCGGCGGCGGCGTCACAGGTCTCCTGGAGGATGCGGCGGCTGGGGATGCGCACCCGATTGTTATCGGCGCACACGTTGACCAGGTAGGGAGCATGGACGTAGATGGGGAGGAGTGAGGCCTTGAGCTCGTCGGCGTCGTCACGGGGGTCGGGTTTCTTCCACCCCTGAGGGTTGGAGAGGAACATCTGGACGAGGTCGGCGTCACGGGCCGCGGCCTCGAGAAGAGGATGCCGGTTGGGGACGTGCGCGCCCACCAGCGTCATGACTCCTCCCCGAGCCGGGCGGTGCGCTCCCGGGTCCGGGACTGGGCGGTGGCGAGAGCGTGATCGGTGAGGCGCTGCGCCACCGCGGTGGCGTCCTGGCCCCAGTCCTCGGCGAGGATGGCGAGCTGGCCCGGGGCGATCCAGCGGGCCCCCCACGGGTTGTCGACGATCCGGGCAGGGTCGGTCATGGCCAGGATGAGCACCTCGGCTCGGGAGTCGTCCTCGTCCTCGAGGTGGCCAGCCCTGATCACGGTCATCTCCTCCCACGGCACCAACGCCGCCCCCCGGAAAGGTCCGCCGACCCTGAGCCAGATCCCGTGGTCGGTGCTCTCGATGAGCTTGGTGGGGACGAACAGCTCACGCAGGCCCCAGAGCACGAGGAACGCGGCGAAAAGGGCCATCGCCCACGCCCAGATGACGTCGCGGGGCTCGTAGATCTGGGTGTTCTCCGGAGTGAATACCAGCTCCCGAAGCCAGTTGGTGATGCGACGGTTGGTGAGGATGTCGAGAGAGACCACGAGGAGCGGGATGCCGGCGATCGCCAGCAGCCACATACGCACGGCCGACCGCTTCACCACCACGCTCACGACTCCACTCCCAACTCGGCAGGGGCGACCAGGGCGACGAAGTCGATACCGAGGTCTGCGAAGCGACGACCGGCCATCCCCTGGGACCGGTCGACCAACACCACCACCTGGGCAACCTCCAACCCCTCCTGCGACAGGTGCTCCACCGCCTCGGCGGCGGCGGCGCCGGTGGTGGTGGTGTCCTCGAGGACCGTGACCCGGTCCCCGCGGCGCACCGGTCCCACCAGCCGCCCTTGGGTGCCGTGGGTCTTGGCCTCCTTCCGCACCGAGAAAGCCCGGAGATGCCGTCCCTCGGCGGCGGCGGTGATCGCTGTGGCCACCGCGATCGGGTCGGCGCCCATTGTCATGCCCCCCACTGCGCTGATCCCCGGAGCCAGCGCGTCGAGCACCGCCCGTCCCACCAGACGGGCGCCTTCACCGTCGAAAGTCGTCTGTCGGGCATCGAGGTACCACGAGGACACCGCCCCGGAGCGGAGGGTGAAAGGGCCATCGGTGCGCAGCGCATGACGTCTGAGGTGGTCGATCAGCTCTGGGGTTGACACCGGGCAATGGTATTGGCACTCCCGCCCTGCTTGAGTTCGATCCGATGGACCTGCTCCTCGTCAGACACGGGCAACCCAACTGGGCCCCGGACCGGATTGCCCGCAACGACCCCTCACTCACCGAGTTGGGCAGGGCCCAGGCGCTGCGGGTGGCCCACCGACTCGCCTCCCTGGAGCGCGTCGACGAATTGTGGGTCTCCTCGATGCTGCGCTCCGTGGAGACAGCCGATCCGGTGGAGGAGGAACTGGGCACCGAGCGCGAGGTCTACGACTGGCTCC
>JAHWLC010000208.1 GCA_019347585.1 Actinomycetota bacterium
GCGAAGAGGGGGACCACCACCAGGCCGCGCAGGGCCATGCCGAGTTGTGACTTCACCAGCCGGGCCAGGAAAGAGGCCTTTCCCTCCAGGGAGAGCCTCACTCCCTCCAGCTTCTCGTAGTGCTCCAACTCGACCTGGAACAGCTTGACCATGTCCATGGCGAGACCGGCGACGCCGGCCACGGCTACCGCGGAGTAGCGGTCGGCGGGGAAGACCTTGCGGATGGTGCGGTGGGCTACCAGGTGCCCCTCGGTGGCCCTTCGATCTCCGGCCATGACCACTCCGCCCTCGTAGCGGAGGGCAAGCACCGTGGTCCCCTCCGGCACCTCGGGGATCTGGGTTCCCTCCGGTATGGAGAGGGTGGGGCCGCTGCCGATGGCAGTCAACAGGTCGCTGAAGCTGGAGCCCGGGATCGGCACTTCCATGGGCAGAGGGCCCATCGGCCTCGGGATCACTCTCCGCCCTTCTGCACGTAGTTCTTGACGAACTCCTCGGCGTTCTCCTCGAGCACCTCGTCGATCTCGTCGAGCAGGTCGTCGAGCGCCTCGAGGTCGGCTTCGGTCTCCGTCTGGGGTCCGGACTCCGCCTCTTCATCCTGGCGGCCCCGGCCCTTGGGCTGTGAGCGTTCCCGGTCTGACATCTAGATCATCCTTCCAAGCGCTGCAGCAGGTCGGCTGCGTCTTCCGATTCGTCGAGGAGACGTCCCACACGACCGGCGTCACCTCGCAGCGGCTCCATCATAGGAACCCGCTTGAGATGCGATTCCCCGGTGTCGAAGACGAGCGAGTCCCAGTTGGCGGCGACTAGCGACCCCGGGAACTCGGTGACACAACGGCCCCGGAAGTAGGCCCTGGTGCGGGTGGGAGGCTCGCTGGCCGCCAGCGCGATCTTCTCGTCGTCGAACAGCCGCCGCATCCGCCCCCCGGCCGCCAGCCGCTTGTACAGCCCCTTCTCGGGGTCGACGTCGTGATACTGGAGGTCGAGCGCTCTCAGCTTGGGATCGGCCCATGAGAGCCCGTCCCGCTCGATGTACCCCTCGAAGAGACGCTTCTTCGCCACCCAGTCGAGGGTGTCGGCGAGCTTGTCGGGAGCGCTCTCCAGCAAACCGAGCGTGCGCTCCCACTCCCCGATGACCTGGCGCCAGACCGGCTCGTCCAGCTCCTTCTCGACGTACTTGGCCAGCCACTCCAGGTAGCGAGCCTGGATCTCGAGCGCGGTGGCGCTCCCGCCGCCGTCGAGCTCGATGGGGCGGCGCATCGAGAGATCGTGGCTCACCTGCCAGCACGACTCCACCGGCTGGGCCAGGTCGAGGGGATCGGGCAGGGCGCCGTCCTCGAGAGCGGCGAGGAACAGGGCGGTGGTGCCCATCTTGAGGAAGATCTGGGTCTCGGAGAGGTTGGCGTCGCCGATGATGACGTGGAGTCGCCGGTACTTGGAGGGGTCGCCGTGGGGCTCGTCCCTGGTGTTGATGATCGGGCGGGACCTCGTGGTGGCCGATGACACCCCCTCCCAGATGTGGTCGGCGCGCTGGGCTATGGAGAAGGCGGTGCCCCTCGGGGTCTGGGTCAGCTTCCCCGCACCCAGGAAGATCTGCCTGGTGACCAGGAACGGGATGAGGATGTCCACGGTGCGGTGGAAGTCCTTGTGCCGGCTCACCAGATAGTTCTCATGACACCCGTAGGAGTTGCCCGCGCTGTCGGTGTTGTTCTTGAAGACGAAGATCTCGCCGCGGATCCCCTCCTCGGCGAGACGCTCCTCGGCCCCCTTGACCAGTCCCTCGAGGATCCGCTCCCCCGCTTTGTCGTGCGCCACCGCCTCCTCCACGCTGTCGCACTCGGGTGTGGCGTACTCGGGGTGCGATCCCACGTCGAGGTAGAGACGGGCGCCGTTCTCCAGGAAGACGTTGGACGACCGGCCCCAGGAGACCACCCGCCGGAACAGGTATCGGGCCACCTCGTCTGGGCTGAGACGACGCTGCCCGCGCAGGGTGCAGGTCACCCCGTATTCGTTCTCGAGCCCGAAGATCCGGCGTTCCACTAGATCAGGCTAAACGCAGCGGGGCGGTTTCCCGCTAGTTCAGCTCGGAGTCCTCGAGGCGGCGAAAGGCGCGGCGCCCGTTGGAGTGATCGAGCACCGCCGCCTCCCATCCCTCCGACTCTCTTCCCTCGGCTCTCTTGAAGGCCTCGGTCCCCATGGCGATGGCGTCGGCCAGGGTCATGCCCTCCGTCCACAGCTCCTCCAAGGCCTCGGTGAGCTGCTCGGTCTTGCCCCCGATGGCGGCGAATCGCCTCTCGTCGAATAGGGTCCCGTCGTAGGTGATCCGGAAGAGTCGGTGCTCGTTGCCGTCCTCCGAGATCTCGGCGATGAGCACCTCGACTTCGTAGGGCTTGGGCTCCCTGGTGAAGATGGCTCCCAGCGTCTGGGCGAACGCGGTGGCCAGCCCCATGGCGGTGACGTCCTCACGAGAGTAGAGATAGCCCATGAGGTCGGCCTGGCGGATCCCCGCCTTGCGCAGGGTCTCGAACTCGTTGTACTTGCCCACCCCGGCGAAAGCGATGCGGTCGTACACCTCCGAGATCTTGTGCAGGGCGGTCGAGGGGTTCTCGGCCAACAGGAGGACGCCCTGGTCGTAGTCGATGGCGATGATGGATCGACCCCGGGCGATCCCCTTCTTGGCGAACTCGGCCTTGTCCCTGACCAGCTGCTCGGGCGCCACGTAGAACGGGATGGTCATCGCACCGTCTCCACTGCCTCCTCGGCGATGGGGGCGATCACGTCGTCGCCGATCTCCACCAGACCGGCAGAGTCGATCCTGACCACATTGGGATAGATCCCGCGGTCGAGGTCGGGGCCACCGGTGGCGGTGTCCTCACGGGCTGCCGACACCAGCCCCCTCACCGCGAGGACCAAAGCCTCGTCTTCGGAGATGTCGGGCTCGTACTGGGTGCGCAGATAGGCCTTGGCCAGTCGGGACCCCGAGCCGGTGCTCCCGAAGTCGGTCTCCAGGTAACGCCCGCCGACCACGTCGAAGCTGTACACCTTCCCCTGTGAGTCCTTGTAGTCGAACCC
>JAHWLC010000209.1 GCA_019347585.1 Actinomycetota bacterium
CGGCCCGCCGCTGGCGCACGATCTTTTCGTAGAGCTCCACCGTCGCCGAGGAGGGCTCGGCCTCGAGCTCCTCGGCGAGCACGGACCGGCATCGCTCGAACTGCTGTACCGCCTCTCCGGTCCGGCCGAGCAGGAAGCAGAGCCGCATCACCTCGCGATGGACCTCCTCGCTCAGCGGGTCGTGGTGGGTGAGACGACGGGCATGGGCCAGTGCCTCCTCGTAGTCGCCGTTGGCCTTGGTGACGTCGACGAGGCGACGCAGCACGAGAAGGTACCGCTGGCGGTAGTGGTCCTGATCGACGATCACCCAGTCGTCGAAGAAGCCGGCCATGAAGTCGCCCCGGTAGAGCTCGACACAGGCCCGGAGCGCTGAGGCGTCGAGCCGGGAGCCGGTGCCACCCTCTTCGAAGCTCCCCCCGGAGGCCTCGAAACGCCGATCGAACTCGTCGACATCCACCCAATAGGGCGAGGACGTATCGAAGGCCAGGGTGTCGGTGGTGACCGCGAGATGTGAGCTGCCGTCCTCGTTCACTGCATCCTGGATCTGCCAAAGCGTGTGGCTGAGCCGTCGTCGCGCCCTGCCCTCGGGCATCTCGGGCCAGAAGGTCCCCGCCAGCAGGTCCCGCTGGATCGGGCGAGCACGATTCATCACCAGATAGGCGAACAGCGAGCGCCCAACCCGGGAGGCGATCGGCGGCAGGGCCACACCGGAGCGCTCCAGGAAGAAGCCGCCAAAGAGGTAGATCCGCAGGGGCTCCATCGGCCGCAACCTAATGCCGCCTGGGTCTTCGATCAGAACCGGGACCGCGCGTGATGGAGGGCGGCGACGATAGGGCATCACTCCCGCCCAGCAGGACCCCAGTCACGGGTCGCCTACGTTTCGTATACCGGCTCAGTGGATGTCACCTGGAAAAAAGGAGCGGCTGCGAGTCATCACAGACCCTCGAGCATGCGTTTGTTGCGCGAGTCAGAGCCAGAGAAGGCAAAGAGTCCGAGCTGAAAGAGCTGATGACCGGAGCGGTCGAGTTGGCCAACACCGGGGAAGGGACCAGAGTCTGGTTCTCCGTCACGACTAGCCCCGACACCTCGTGGCTATTCGATGCCTTCGCCACCGCAGAAGCCCGTCAGGAACATGCCGACGGCGAGATCGTGAAGGCGCTCAACGCGAACGCCGACCTCCTGACAGAAGATCCGGAGATCCCTCTGGTCTCCGAACTCCCCTAAAACAGAACCGGGCTTAGAGGGCCCACCTCCACCCATCACCTACGCCCCTGATGCAAGGTCGAGGAGGACTAATGACACGGAGGCGGCCCCCGCGTTATATTCCCTGGCCGGGCCGGTAACCGACATGGGGTGGCCTGAGTGCTGGGTTGCTTCCGGTCCGCGAGCAAAGGACCTTGGAGGACCCAATGGAGAAAGCGACCAAGCGATCGGCGCTGATCGTCGCCCTCGTCACCGCTCTGGTGGCGGTGGGCCTGGCGGTACCCACCCAGCCGGCGGCCGCCGAAGACACGGTGACGGTCATCGTCGAGCTGCATCGAGCCCCCGTCGGCCCCGCCGCCGCCCGCGCCGACAGGCACGGGGCGGATTTCGACGAGGCGACTTACCGACAGGACCTCCTGGCTGAACAGCAGGAGGTTCTCGACCGGCTCGAGGAGCTGGGCATCGCCGCCACAGTCGAGGTGATCGAAGCGACCGTCAACGACACCGAGTCGGTGGCCATCCCCGCCCGCTTCACCTATGCCTTCCATGGCATCGGGGTCAACGTCGCTGCCGACGCAACCGCGATCATCGCCGGCCTGCCCGAGGTGCGGGCCGTCCACCCCGACCGTCCGGTGGAGGCGCTCCTCGACATCAGCGTCGAGCACATCCGCGCCCCCGAGGCGTGGGCCGAGCAGGGCACCCACGGCGAAAATCTGGCGGTGGCGGTGATCGACACCGGGATCGACTGGACCCATCCCATGTTCGGAGGCGACCCGGTGACACCGCCCGGCGACCTCCATCCCAAGGTGAAGTTCTACATGTCGACCACCGCCGGGGCGATCGACGGACACGGACACGGCACCCACGTGGCCGGCATCGCCGCCGGCGACCAGGATTTCGGCGAGACCGTCAACGGCCTCGCCCTCTTCGACGGAGTCGCCCCCAAGTCCGACCTGTGGGGCTACAAGGTCTTGAGCGACGCCGGCACCGGCTCCACCCTCAGCGTGGTGCTGGCGATCGACGACGCCGCCGCCCGGGGGGCCGACGTCATCAACCTGTCGCTTGGCAACGACTCGGGCGATCCGGACTCGGCCAGCTCCAGGGCGGTCAACAACGCCAACGACGCCGGAGTGGCGGTGGCGGTGGCCGCGGGCAATTCCGGGCCGGGATACTCCACCATCGGCAGCCCGGCCGCCGCCCACAAGGCGGTCACGTTCGGAGCGTCGACCGACCCCGGTGACAACGAGTACTTCGCCCGGCTCCAGGTGGACCCGGTCGAGTCGATGCCGATCATCCCCCTGGCCGGCTCGCCCATCCCCGCCGACAGCCAGCAGGCCCTGTACGCCGACTGCGGCAGGGCCCTGACCGTCGCCGACTGCCCGGTGGGCACCGCGGGCAGGATCGCCCTCATCGAGCGGGGCGACACCGTGTTTACCGCCAAGGCCGCCAACGCCGAGGCGGCAGGGGCCATCGCCGCCATCATCTACAACAACGAGCCGGGCAATTTCGCCGGCACCCTCATCGTGGTGGAGCCGGAGATACCGGTGGCGGCCATGAGCCAGGCCGACGGCCACCGTCTCCTCGAGCTCGTCGACTCCACCGGCATCTCCACCAAGGAGCTGTCACTCGACTGGGCCAACCCCAACGTCATCTCCGACCAGGTGGCCGGGTTCTCCAGCCGGGGCCCCAACAACGACTGGGTGCTGAAGCCGGATGTGCTGGCGCCGGGCAACAACATCACCTCCTCGGTGCCGCCGGTGGGCCAGCTCGCCTCGCCGGATCGCTACGCCCCCGCCGGGGGGACTTCGATGGCCTCGCCCCACGGGGCCGGAGCCCTCTCGATCCTGCGTTCG
>JAHWLC010000020.1 GCA_019347585.1 Actinomycetota bacterium
CTTCCGTTTCGAGGGCCAGGTGTCGGTGTTCGCTCCATATGAGGGGCCGTGTTATCGCTGTCTATACCGTCAGCCGCCCTCCCCCGAGCTCGCACCGACCTGTGCCGAGGCCGGAGTGATCGGGGTGGTGCCAGGAGTGATCGGCTCGATCCAGGCGATGGAGGCGGTCAAGATCCTGCTCGGAATCGGCGACACCCTGGCGGGGAGACTCCTCGTCTATGACGCCCTGGACCAGGATTTCACCACGGTGTCGGTCCGCCGTGACCCCGATTGCCCGGCATGCGCCGAGCCGGGGCGGCCGCCGGCGCTGGTCGACTATGACGAGACCTGTCTTCCACCTGTCTGAGGATCTCGCCGACCGGATCATCGCCCATTGCCTCGCCGCGCTGCCCAACGAGGGCTGCGGCCTGTTCGCGGTAGACGAGGACCGGGTGGTCGCGGTCTATCCGACGTCGAATCAATCACCGTCCCCGGTGTCCTACACCGTGCCCCCGGAGGAGCATTTCGCCGCGTTGGAGGACGCCGAGTCACGGGGGTGGAGATTGGGAGGCGTGTTTCACTCCCATCCTTACGGCTCGGCGGAGTTGTCGATGGTCGATCTCCAGGCCGCCATCGAGCCGGAGTGGGCCTATCTGGTCGTCGGCATGCGGGGCGAGCCCGAGATACGCGCCTGGCGAGCTCGGGACGGCGAGGTCGAGGAAGTGGAGATCGCATAGAGGCTCGGTTCCTGTCACACCCACCTCGTAGCTTGCTGGTTAGCGGGCGTTGACAGGAGTTTTCTGTCACTGACGGGTCGTACCGTTGGTGTGATGAGAGGGGGAAGCATGTCACGACAGAGACGTCGGGCCATCATGAGGAGGCTCGAGAAGATCCAGGCACGCGACGTCGGGTCCCAATCCACCGACCAGTTGGTGGGTGACCTGATCACGATGGACAGGCTGCGGAACGAATGGCGGACGCTCACGATCGAGATGTTGGAGCAGCAGCCCTTCTTGTCGCCTGCACTTGCCAGGCTTTACCGGCACTACAAAGGAATCGGTCGACCGTGAGCGCCTTGCGATCAGCGATCGATGAATTGGCCTCGGTGCCCGACGAGGAGTTGAGCGACGAGGAGCTGGACGCGAACCTCGGCGAGGTCGCTCATGCCCGGGATCGGCTTGATGTCTTGCAGACTCGGTGGATGAGACTGCAGTCAGAGCGGCGCGGGCATGACAGGCTGGGTTATTCCTCTCCGACCGCCTACTTGAAGGATCGGGGGCGGATGTCGGCCGGTCACGCCAGACGCATCGTTTCCATGGCCAATGTCATGGTGAAGGCTTCGGTGGTGACCCGGGCCTGGTCGGATGGCCGCATCTCCACCGACCAGGCCGGTCTGCTCCTCTCGCTGGTCGAGGTGGTTCCCGAAGAGTTCGCCGCCGCCGAGGAAGCTCTGGTGGAGATCGTCGAGCCGTTGAGCGTCTCCGACACGGGACGGGCCCTGGAGTATTGGCGTCAGTCGGTGGACGGTCCCGGGGAGCTCTCCGAGGAGACCCAGCTTGCCCGTCGCGGCGTCTCGCTGTCGAAGACGATGGGAGGGATGCGTCGGGTCGACGGGTGGATGACCGCGACAGCCGGTCATGCCCTCGAAACGGCCCTCGAAACGCTGATGCCGCCGCCCGGAGAAGACGAGGAGCGGTCGCCAGGGCAGCGTCGTCACGATGCCCTGGAAGACCTGGCTCGCTCCCATCTCGACCATGGCGACACGCCGACCGTCGGTGGGGAGAAGTCACACATCATGGTGCTCGCCGATCCCGACGCACTGAAAGGCATCGCCGGAGGCACCCACGAGAGCCTCGACGGGGAGGTTTTCGACGTGGAGACCATCCGACGTCTCGCCTGTGACTCGTCGGTCTCCCGGATCGTCTTCGGCCCCCAATCGGAGATCCTCGACGTGGGACGCAAGACCAGAGTGTGGAGCCCGGCGCAGCGCCGGGCCATCATCGCCCGGGACCGCCACTGCGTCGAACCCGGCTGTGACCGCCCGCCCGACTGGTGTGACATCCACCACAAGACCCATTGGGCCGACGGCGGCGACACTTCGGTGGACAGCGGCGAGCTCCGCTGCCGCTACCACCACACCAAAGAACACAGCCGACAGGCACGCGCCCACCTCAGGGAACGACGACGAACCTAGGGGTGGCTCCTCCCCCACCCCCTCCCGTGGAATATCCTCGACTGATCTCCAAACGGTTCAGCGCGATCCCCGGAACAGCCGCTTCAGCCAGGCCCACAGCGAAGCGAAGAACAGCGATAGGCCTTTCACCTCGTCGGCTTTGATGGCGCCCGCCTCTTCCTCGGTGGTCGCGCCCAGCTTGGCTTCGAGGCATTCCACGAACTCGCTGATCAGCCGTTTCGAAATCTCGTTGATGAGCCCGGTGCGGCCGAATTGGGCGGCAGGCCCGGAGAGCATGATGTCGGCATCCACCGTCACTTCCGACCCCTCGTCGGCTTCCGTTATCCGGTAGTCCACCTTGACCTGGCCCCTCGACCCTCCTCTCTTGTCGACCCCCCTGCCCTCGATTTTCGCCGAGCGAAACCCGGCATCGGGCTCGATGGTGGCCTTTCCCTCGAAGTTGGCCGTCATCGGGCCCAGCTTGACCGACACCACTCCGGCGTAGGTGCCGTCGCCCTTGGCTTCCTTCAATTCGGCGCCCGGCAGGCAATCGGCCACCGCCGGGACGTCCTGGAAGAAGTGCCACACGACGTCGGGTGGCCGCGCCACGACGAAACTCTGCGTGATCTTCAAGCGGCCTGTCCTCCTGGGTCCGGAACTGCCCCGACGGTAGCCCTCGTCCCGGCCCTGCTCAATCGGGGATCAATGATGGCCGGTGTCGCCTGCGAGCAGTCTCAGGGCGTGGGGAAGGACGCCGATGATCGCCTGCAGGCTCTCGGTCGCCCCCCTGGGCGAGCCGGGGACATTGACGACGAGACAAGCGCCCACGCTCCCGGCGCGCGCCCGGCTCAACGCGGCCAACGGGGTCGACTCCAGGCCCGCGGCGACCATCGCCTGCACCAGCCCGGGAGCCTCCCGCTCCAGAACCGCAAGGGTCGCCTCGGGGGTCACGTCCCTGGGGCCGAACCCGGTCCCACCGGTGGTGACGATCAACGAGACCTCGGCGGTCGCTCGTCGTATCGACTGGCTGATCTCGGCCAGCTCGTCGGGCACGAGATCCCGCGTCACCACGTATCCCTCGGCGGAGAGCATCTCTGCCAGCGCCTCACCCGAGAGGTCGTCGCGGGCTCCTCCCGAGACTCCATCGCTGACCGTGATCACCCGGGCGGCGGGACCGTCTACCCCCATCGGCGCGGATCGACCTCCACACCCCCCTGGAGGATCACCAGATGGATGACGAGGAGGACCAGAAGGGTGGACAGCAGACCCCAGGGCCACTCGGTGGTCCGCTCGTCGTCCGGGCCATGGACCGAGGTGGTCCCCGGGGCGGCCGCCACCGTGGCCAGGAAGATCACCGCGGTCAGCGGGAGCGATCTGATCACCATGCTCTCGGTGTCCGGGAGGAAGAAGGGGATGGCGAGGAAGGCAGCGGCCACGGCGGGGATGAGCGCGATCCACATGGTGAAGTTGAAGCGCCGTCGCCCCGTGGAGATGATCCTGCGTTGGGGGGCGAAGCCGAGAAAGGCCGAAGCCGCCGAGAGGGCGACCAGGAGGAGACCGACCCCGCCTGCGGCCGCGATGACCAGGTCCAGGCCAGCAGGAAGATCGAAGGTGGCGTAGGCCTGCGCCAGCTGGCTGTCGGGCTCGAACGGCAGGAGGGCGGCTTGGCCCAGCGCCTGTCGCAGCACATGGAGCAGAACCCAGAGCATCACCAGACGCGACGTCCCGTGACCCCTCGCCGTGGGATAGGCGAAGAGGAGGAAGAGGCCGACGATCACAGAGAGGGCGAAACCGCCTCCCAGGGCGAGGTCCGACCCGCCGAACACCTCGGCCCGGTTGTTGTAGAGGACCGCCCGCCCTCCGAGCAGCTCTGCGAGGAGGCCGTCCCCGAAATCGTCGAGGAACTGGGCGAAGAGGATTCCGAAGGTCGAGGCGAGGGCCGAGGCAAGCACCAACGGCGGGCCGATGCGGCTTATCTCCCTCGGCGCGAGAGTGTCGGAAGTCGATACCTCACCGGGCACGGGAATGGATGGTAGATGTGTGATTGCTGCCTTCCCGGTCTCCGTTACGGTTTGTCGGGCGATGCCGGCAGAACCTGAAGGGGTATACCTCCCGACCGACGATCCATCCACCTACGAGTCCACCGAGCTGGCCGGCGCCGGGTGGTACCAGGAGGGCCAGCACGGCGGGGCGCTCTCCGCCCTCATCGCCGGGCACATCGAATCGATCCCGACTCTGACGCCCATGGAGATCGCCCGTCTGACCGTGGAGATCTTCAGGGTCGTCCCCCTGGTCCCCCTGCGCATCGAGACACGGGTGGTGAGAGAGGGAAAGAGAATCCAGACCACCGAAGCCACGGTGTACGGGCCCGACGACACCCTGCTCTCCATGGCCACGGTGCAGCGGCTGCGCATCGCCAAGCTCGAGCTGCCCCCCGACGCCGAAGGCCCGCCGCTGGAGCTGACCACGCCCGACCGGATCGAGCCGTTTTCGGGCCAAGGCTGGGGCGTCGGCGAGCCGGGAAGGGTGCTCTTCCATCGCCACGCCATCGAGGTGCGGGAGATCCATGGCGGATTCACCACCAAGGGGCCCGGCGCGATCTGGCTCCGGCTCACCAAGCCGATCGTCGCCGGAAGAGGGATCACCCCGGCGCAGAGGGCGATCGCCACCGCCGATTTCTGCAACGGGATCTCGCGGCGGGTCGAAGTCTCCGATTGGGTCTTCATGAACAGCGACCTCACCGTCCACCTCGCCCGATATCCGGCCGGGGAGTGGGTGGCTCTCGACGCCGAGTCGGTGTACTCGCCGGGCGGTAGAGGAGTGGCCACCGGGTCGCTCTGGGACCTCGACGGCGCCCTGGGACGCTCCACCCAGACTCTCTACCTCGACCAGGCCACCTAGACCCCGGAATCCAGGCGACCCTCATCGCGGTTGACAGAGATGATGAGAACCAAAGGCCTACCCGTTCTCGATCATGGCCGAGAGGGGCGTGGTCAACGACGAGATCGGGTCTCAGCCGGTGGCTGTCTTCTGGGGAGCAGCCGACACAACCGACGCCCTCGACGCCGGAGAGATCTCCGAGGCGGCCGCGGTCGGCACCGGAATCGCCTACGACCCGGTGGTCGACGACCGGCGCCTCACCTTCGAGAAGTCGGGCGAAGACATGTTCTCCGACATCGAAACCGGCTCCACCTGGACCATCCTGGGCAACGCTACGGGCGGTGCGCTTGAAGGCGCCCAGTTGGAGCCCCTCCCCCATCGCAACGACTTCTGGTTCGCCTGGCAAGCCTTCGTCCCCGAGGCCGAGGTGTACGAGGGCTGAAACCGCTCACACCACCCCGGCCCGCTCCGCCACCGTGCGGTACCAATCGGCCAGGCTGGCTACCGTCTCGCGGGCGTTGAGGCCGCTCGGGTTGGGCACGACCCAGAGCTCGGACCCGGCCAGCGACTCCCCCTGCTCGCCGAGGTCGGCGGAGCGGTCCCCGAAAGCGGTCCGATAGGCGGTCACCCCGGCCACGGCGACCACCTTGGGCTCGTGGACCGACACGATCTCCGCGACCCGCTTCTTTCCCTCCTCCAACTCGTCGCGGCCCAGCTCGGAGGCGCGCACGGTCGCCCGATTGACCAGGTTGGTGATGCCGATCCCCCGCTCCTTCAGGTCGTCTCGCTGCTCGTCGACCATCCCGGTGTCTGGGTCGACCACCCAGTCGATGATCCTGGCCCGTTTCAGGGCCGGGTAGAACCGGTTCGAGGGATGGCAGAAATGGGTTTTGGTGGCCGCGGTCCACAGCCCGGGATTGATCCCCACGAAGAGAAGACGGACCTCGGGGCCGATCAGGTCGTCGACCGGCTCGCCGCGGAACGACTCCAGCTCGTCACGCGACCAACGGGCCATGGCGGCCCCTACTTCTTCTGGCTCTCGTAGTAGGGGTTGTCGCCCGAAGCGTGGTCGGTGACGTCGACCACCTGGCTCAGCTCGGGGATCGACTCGAGGAGGATTCTCTCGATGCCCTGCTTCAGGGTCACCTGAGCCAGGCCGCAGCCCTGGCAGCCCCCGAACAGCCGCAGATAGGCGATGGTCCCATCGACCGAGACCAGCTCGGCGCCTCCGCCGTGAGCGGCGATCGCCGGGTTGACTTGCTCCTCGATCACCTGCTGCACCCGTTCGACCAGCGGGCCGCTGAGGTCCCCGGCCGGCGCCGACATGCTGGGGGGAGCCGGGCTGTTGGGATTGTTCATCGCCAGCCCCTGCTCGGTGAGCTCCAAGACGGCGCCGTCGAGCTTGCCGGTATCCATCTTGGGGAAGATCAGCGCCAGATCCCCGTGCCGCTCCTCGACCCAGTCCTCTCTCTTGTCGGAGAGCGGCGTGAAGGCGAGCTCGTAGGAGAACCGGGGGCCGGAGAATCCGGTCACCTCGATGGAGAGGGCGAACTCCTCGTCTCCCGGCTCGTTGTCCCTCAACTGGAGGATCATGTCGAGGGCGTCCGGTGTGATGGACAGGACCGTTTGCTCGGACATATGCCACGATGGTACCGCCAACCAGCCAGAACCATGCCCCGAGCCGTCGTCGTCCTCCCCAGCACCACCTATCGGGCCCGGGATTTCGTCGAGGCCGCCGAGGCCCTCGGGGTCGACCTGGTGGTCGCCTCCGAGCAGCCTCCGCCATTCGAAATGGGCGAGGGCTACGTGCAGATCGACTGCTCCGACCCCCATCGGGCCGCGGAGACCATCGTCGCCCTCGGCGACGAGGTGCCCCTGGACGGCGTGGTGGCCGCCGACGACGCCGGCGTGGTGGTGGCGGCGCTCGCCGGGAAGGCGCTGGGCGTGGCGGCGAACGACCCCTCAGCGGCGGCCGCGACCCGGGACAAGCTGGAGATGCGGCGCCGCTTTGCGGCATCGGAGATCTCCCAGCCCGAATTCGCCGTGATCGAGCCCGGAAGCGCCATCGACGATCGGGGCGTCGGGTACCCGGCGGTGGCAAAGCCCCTGAACCGTTCGGCGGGCCAAGGAGTGATCCGTGTCGACACGCCGGACCACCTGAGCGCCGCGGTGGGTAGGATCCGTTCGATCATCGGAGACCAGCAAGCTCCGGTCCTCATCGAGTCGTTCCTCGTGGGTGACGAGCTGGCGCTCGAGGGCCTGGTCCGCGGGGGCGAGCTCGCGGTACTCGCCGTCTTCGACAAGCCGGGCCGGCCCACCGGCCCCTACTTCCCGGAGACGATCCTGGTGACGCCGAGCCGTCTCCCCGGGCCGGTGCAGTCGGAGGCGACCCGGGTGGCGCAGCGTGCGGTGGAGGCGGTGGGCATCGAGCACGGCCCGGTGCACATCGAGCTGATGGCCGACGAGGGGAAGGTGAGAGTCATCGAGCTGGCAGCCCGTTCGATAGGGGGCCTGTGCTCGCGCAGCCTCAACTTCGGCCTCATGGGAACCACGCTGGAGACCTTGGTGCTGCGCAACAGCCTCGGCTTGGACAAGCCGGAGCTGCGGAGAGAGCGGGCTGCCAGCGGGGTCCTCATGATCCCCATCCCGCGCTCGGGCACCCTGGACGCCGTCGATGGCATCGACCGGGTCAGGGAGATCGAAGGGATCACCGGGACCGACCTGACCATCCAACCCGGATCGCAGGTCCTGAGCCCCCCGGAAGGCGACAGATACCTCGGTTTCGTCTTTGCCCGGGGCGACACTCCCGACCAGGTCGAGAGCCTCCTGACCAGGGCGAATGCCCTGATCGACGTGAAGGTGTCGTGAGGCTCTCCAACCCTCGACCTCAACTGGAAGGTGAGCTCTTACCCGCGTTATCGCGCGTAAGACGATTTTGTCATTCTCAGCAGGGCGGGCAGCGATGACTGCGGAGATCGTCCTCATCCTCGCCGGTGGCGAGGCGACCTCGCCGGAGACCTCGGCCGACCTCCCCCGCGCCGATCTGGTGGTGGCGGCAGACTCCGGCTACGACGCAGCAGTCGAGCTCGGTCTGCCCGTCGACGTGCTGGTAGGAGACCTGGACTCGATCCAGAGCGCCGACATCCCCGACCACGTGGTGGTGGAACGCCACCCCCCGGACAAGGACGCCACCGATCTAGAGCTTGCTCTGGAGCTGGTCTCCAGGGAGGCACCCGTTCGGGTGGTCGTGGTCGGTGGCTCGGGGGGCCGGCTCGACCACGAGCTGGCGGTCGCCGCCCTGCTCTGCTCCGATCGCTGGGCGAACATCGACGAGATCGACTGGCGCTCCGAGCGGGGATGGGCCTATGTGGTGCGGCGGAGACGGGTACTCCATGGCGATGCCGGCGCCACCGTGACGATCCTCGCAGTGGGTGGAGACGCCGACGGGGTCACCACCCGCGGCCTCAAGTGGAATCTGAAAGAGGAGACGCTCGCCCCCGGCAGCACGAGAGGGGTGTCGAACGTGATGACCGGGCCGGTGGCCGACATCAGGGTGGAGGGCGGCGTCCTCCTGGTGATATTCCCCGATCCGCCGGGCTAGCCGCCGAGGCCGTCGAGGATCGACGGGTCGAGCGCGGGGAAGGCGGAGAGGTACTCGACCCTCTCCTTCTTGAGCCGCGCCACGATGCCCTCGTACTCGTCACTTCGCCCCTGGCTCTCGTAGAGCCGGCGGGGCTGGAGCAGCTCGACTTCGTCCACCCCGGGCACCGCGGCGGCCACCTGGTAGCCGAAGTCCTGGTCCACGCTCCAGTCGATGGTGCCCTCGACGATTCCCTGGACGATCGCCGAGGAATCGGAGATGCGGACGTTCTTCGAGCCTTCGCCGGTCCCACCCACCCTGCCGGTGTTGAGCACGTACGCCTCCAGGTCGGGCATGGTGTCGAGGAGCTCGAGGAGCCGGTTCCCCTGCAGGGAGTCGTCGTTGAAGAAGAACGGGTTGGTCCCAGGCACGCGCAGGCTCTTGCCCGCCTCGGCCGCGCCCCCCGCCGAGGTGCCCTTGGTCTCCCCCAGCATGAAGTAGGCGGGGATCTGGTGACGCTCGAGACGGGCCACCGCCGGTATCACGTGCTCGGAGCGATTGAGGATGAGCAGGTAGCCGGCAGAGGGAACCGAGCGAGGATCCCGGTGGGGGATATTGCCGATGGGGAAGGTGCACCGGCCGTTGGCGGTGTAGGCGGTGTCGAAGAAGTCGACCTTGCCGTCGGGAGTCACCGACACGTTCTCCAGCCAGGCGTCGGGGCGGGTGGTGCCTCCGTAGATGATGGGCTCGTCGTCCGGGTCGAGCCCGTAGGTCTTGGCAAAGCAGCCCGCCTCGGTGGTGTGGACCACCCCGCCGGGCATGAGCGCAACGAAGTCGTCCTGGACGGGGAGTGACCCCGCCTGCTGGCGGAAGGTGGTCGTGGTCTTGCCCGTGCCCGAGAGCCCGATGATCAGCATCGACTCCTCGACGCCGGAGCGGGTCGAGTCGGAAGGGAAGGTCTTGAGGCCGGCATGGAGTGCCAGGCCCCCTTCGTCGTAGACCAGCTTGTTCCACATCCGCAAGCCCCCCATCTTGGACTCGCCGAAGTAGTCCGAGCCGAAGACCCTGGTCACGCCGTTCTCCAGGTCGACGATGATGAGCCGGTCGTCGGGCTTGCCCGGGGCGCGAAGTGTGGGGGTGTAGATGACGGTCAGCTCCGGCTCCCATCCCGCGTCACGGGGGAAGTAGAGCTGGCTCTGCATCCCGGCGATATTCGGCTGGGTCGCCTCGATGTAGAGGCGGCAGCCGGTGCGCAGCTCGGCATCGGGGCCGATGTACCCCTCCACCAGCAGCATGTCGCGTCCCGCGATGTGCTCGTCCTGTCTCGCCGCCCACTCCTCGGCCTCGGCTCTCGGGATCCGGTTCTGGTGGATCTCGGTATCCGACACGAAGAATGTGGAGTTCTTGAGCCGGGCGGTCATCTCGGCCCGATAGTTGAGATTCCCGAACTCGGTCTTGGTGACGCGGGGCATCACGGCCAGCGTCAGCTCGCGGAGTCGCTCCTGTCCGGGATTCACCTCCACTGAACGGGCTTCGGGCAGATCGGGCATGCTCGAACTCTCCATGGATCCGTTGGTCGTGGTGAGGGTAATCGTGCGAATCTCGCTAGCGACCGTCGTCATGGGCGCCGAC
>JAHWLC010000210.1 GCA_019347585.1 Actinomycetota bacterium
GGGGAGGTGAAGGTGTGGATCCGCGACATGCACCCGGTGTACGAGGACAGACGGGACGAAGAGCGCATCGAGTACTCCCCCGACGAGATCGTGCACCGGGACTCCATCGTGGTCGGGATGCCACCTGGCGTCCTTTGGGACTACCTCAACCAGACCGACTTCCGCAACATCTTGACCGGCAGTGACCGCTTCGAGGTGCTGAACCGAAAGGACGGGAGGGTCGGGCTCGCCTCCGTGTATCAGTGCTATCACGGGAAACAGCTGGTTTCACAGGTGGTGGTGGAGTGGCGTCCTTTCGAGCGATTGGTGTTGCGAACACGGATGCCACTCCCGGGGAAGCCGACTTATGCCGACCTCGACTGTCGCCTGGAGCCAATGCCGGAGGGAACCCGGCTGACGACGGTGTTTGCCCGCGTGAGCGGCCCGGCCTTGAAACGAATGGCGGCCAATTTGATGCTGAAGATGATGAGGAAGCGCAACCTCCGCGATCTCGAGGCCTTCCGCGATGCCGTCGAGGCCGATTTCGCCGAGCACCAGGAGCTGCGAAGCGAATTCGCCGGTCCGATCACCGCGGAATCCATTTCGGAGGCGGCCGCGGCCAGCCTCCGTTCGTGAGCTCTTACATGTTCCTTCGGTACTGACCGCCCACTGCGTAGAGGGCGTGGCTCATCTGCCCCAGGGACGCCACCTTTGCGGTCTCCATGAGCTGGGAGAAGGTGTTCTCCCCGCTCACCGCCACCCGCTGCAGCTCGGCGAGGGCCTCCTCCGCAGCCTCCTCGTTGCGATCCTGGAAGGCGCGCAGGTTGGAGATCTGGCGTCTCTTCTGCTCCTCGGTGGAGCGCCGCAGCTCGGTGGGGATGACGAAGGGCGAGCCCTCTTTGGAGATGAAGGTGTTCACCCCGACCACCGGGTACTCCCCCGACTCCTTCTGCGTCTCGTAGTACAGCGACTCCTCCTGGATCTTGCCGCGCTGGTAACCCGTCTCCATGGCGCCCAGCACTCCCCCCCGGCTCGAGATCCGCTCGAACTCCCTGAGGACCGCCTCCTCCACCAGATCGGTCAGCTCGGCGATGATGAAGCTCCCCTGCAGGGGGTTCTCCGTCTTGTTCAGTCCCAGCTCCCGGTTGATGATGAGCTGGATGGCCAGCGCCCGGCGCACCGACTCCTCGGTCGGCGTGGTGATCGCCTCGTCGTAGGCGTTGGTGTGCAGGCTGTTGGCGTTGTCGTAGAGGGCGTACAGGGCCTGGAGCGTGGTCCGGATGTCGTTGAAGCTGATCTCCTGGGCGTGGAGGGACCGCCCCGAGGTCTGGATGTGGTACTTCAGCATCTGGGAGCGCTCGTTGCCCCCGTACTTGTGCTTCATCGCCTTGGCCCAGATGCGCCGGGCCACCCGGCCGATCACCGCGTACTCGGCGTCGAGCCCGTTGGAGAAGAAGAAGGAGAGATTGGGGGCGAAGTCGTCGATGTCCATCCCCCGGGCCAGGTAGTTCTCCACATATGTGAACCCGTTGGCGAGGGTGAAGGCGAGTTGGGTGATCGGGTTGGCCCCGGCCTCGGCCATGTGATAGCCCGAGATCGACACCGAGTAGAAGTTGCGGACGTCGTGGTTCACGAAATGCTCCTGGACGTCGCCCATCATCCGCAGGGCGAACTCGGTGGAGAAGATGCAGGTGTTCTGGGCCTGGTCCTCCTTGAGGATGTCGGCCTGGACGGTGCCCCGGACCCGCGACAGGGTCTCGGATTTGAGCCGCTCGTAGACGTCGGCCGGCAACACCTGATCACCGCTGACGCCGAGCAGTCGCAGCCCGAGGCCGTCATGCCCCTCGGGCAGATCCCCGTGGTATTCGGGTCGGGGCCGGCCGCCGTAGATGTCGTCGATCTTGGACTCAACCTCGTTCCATAGGCCCTGCTCGGTGATGTAGCGCTCGCACGCCTGGTCGATGGCTGCGTTCATGAAGAAGGCGAGGATCATCGGCGCCGGCCCGTTGATGGTCATCGAGACCGACGTTGTCGGCTCGGAGAGGTCGAAGCCGGAGTAGAGCTTCTTGGCATCATCCAGGCAGGCGATGCTCACGCCTGCGTTGCCGATTTTACCGTAGATGTCGGGCCGCAAGTCCGGGTCCTCGCCATACAGCGTCACCGAGTCGAAAGCAGTACTCAGGCGCTTGGCCGGCAGGCCCATGCTCACGTAGTGGAAGCGGCGGTTGGTACGCTCCGGTCCGCCCTCGCCGGCAAACATCCGGGTGGGTTCCTCCTCGGAGCGTCGGAACGGGTACACCCCGGCGGCATAGGGGAACTCGCCAGGCAGGTTCTCCTGGAGCAGCCACTCGAGACGATCCCCCCAGGATCGGAACCTGGGTGTCGCCACCTTGGAGACCCGGGTGTGCGACAGGGTCTCGTGGTGGAGGGGGACCCTGATCTCCCGGTCGCGCACGTGGTAGATGTACTCGTCGCCGGCGAACTCGGCGATCATGCCGTCCCAGTGCTCGAGGGCGTGCAGGTTGGCCGGGTCGAGCTCGGCCCGGGCGGCGGCGGTGGCCTCGGTGAGGTCGGCGTCGGTCTCCACCGCGGCCCCGACGAGTCGGTAGAGCCGATCGGCGATCTCCGCCTGCTCCCGGGACCACTCGTTGTAGCGCTCGACCTCGTCGACGATCTCTGCCAGGTATCGGACCCGGTCGGGGGGGACGACGTGCTGTTTGACCGCTTCGTCGACGGGGAGATCGAGGCTGCTGGTCATCTCCACACCCCGCTCGGCGAGGGCCTCCACCATGGCCTGATAGAAGCGGTTGGTGCCCGGGTCGTTGAAGTCGGAGGCAACGGTCAGGTAGATGGGCAGGTCCTCGTCCATTGCGTCGAAGCGCAGCGAGTTCCGCTTGTACTGCTTGCGCACGTCCCGCAGAGCGTCCTGGGCCCCCTGCTTGTCCGCCTTGTTGATCGCCACCAGGTCGGCGAAGTCGAGCATGTCGATCTTCTCGAGCTGGGTGGCGGCCCCGTACTCGGGGGTCATCACGTATACGGCGAGATCTGAGTAGTCGACGATCTCGGTATCGGACT
>JAHWLC010000211.1 GCA_019347585.1 Actinomycetota bacterium
GGACGGGTTATCCGAGCGCGGGGTACACCCATCAGGGGTCGCTCACCCCCGACCACCGTTGGTTCCTCTTCGGCGACGAGCTCGACGAGTTCGGCGGGAAGGTGGCCAACACCACCACCTACATCATGGAGGTGACCAAGCTCGACCAGCCGGCCTCGGCGTCGTCGAGGCGCTCGAGGATTCCCGACGGGCTGAGATCCTCGAGCAGGGCCACCTCGGCGACCTCACTGAGCGCCTCGACCCGGGATCGATCCGAGTCGATCCCGGTGACGACGAGCGGCGGGTTGGCGGCGTCGGAGAAGACCCGGGCCGACGGATCGAGGTCTGCGCTGCGGGTGGCGACGACCAGCCGGGGGAGATCGCCGAGACCCTCCTGGCGGCGACGGGCGATCTGGCCGTCGTCGAGACGGACCGGCCCGTAGTCCTCGGCGCGCACCGTCTCGGCCCCCACCAGGATCAGGTCCGGCAGAGAGCGGAGGGCACGGAAGAGGACCTTGTCGTCGGGATCGTTGAGAGGGGTGGCGGAGCCCTCGACCGCAGTGGCCCCGTCGACCGAGGCCACCATGTTGAACATCATCCAGGGCCGGTCGCCGCCATCCCGCCCCTCGGCGAAGAGCAGGGGTAGAAGGTCGACCGGGTCACCTGTGTCGAGGTGTCGAAGCACCTCCCCAACCTACCGCCCGAACCCAGGGTTCTAGACCCCGTTTACCGATGTGTAGAACCCTGGGTTCGCTCTTCAGGCGCCCAGCCGCTCCCTGACCACGGCGAGGTCGCCTTGCCAGGCGTTGGTGATGAGGATCGGCTTGTAGCCCATGGCCACGTTGATGTTGAGCATGGGCTCGTTGGACCCGGCGTTGCCGGTGTCGATCCGGTCGATCTCGGGATGCTCGGCGATCACCTTCTTGATGGTGGCCGCCTTGAGCCAGCGGCCCAGCCCCTTGTTGCGATGCTCGGGGTGCACCCCGGTGTCGCCCTGCCAGGCCAGGTCCGGCTGGTACTTCTGGAAGATGATCTCCGAGAGGCCGACGAATTGCCCGCTCTCCTCGTCCACGGCGACGTGAGCCATGAAGTGGCCCTTGGCCATGTCCTTCTCCTCGATGTCGCGCCATTTCTCCGGGGTGTAGGTGGTGTCCTCGAACTCGAGGTCCTCCTTCGGGGCGGTGTTCATCACATCCATCACCGCGCACCAGTTCTCCAGATGCTCCTCAGGGATCGGGGTCTCCAGGTAGAGGAGCCGGTAGCCCGAAGCCCGCTCCTCAGCCTTCTCGATCCAGGCGCCCATCAGGTCCCAGTCGATGTCGGCGACGACCAGCCGGCTCCGCTTGTCCTGGTAGGCCTTCTTCATGCCCAGCGCCTCGAGCTTGGGCTCCCAATCCGACCGGGCGGCAGTGTCGGTGATCAACGATTTGCGATCGCCCTCCTCGAGCACGTCGAAAGCGGGAGTAGCCAATGTCCTGGCCAGTCCCCGCCGACGGGCGTCGAGCCGGACGTGGATGCGGACGAACCCGTTGTTGAGGTCTTCGTACTTGTCCATGTAGCTGACGGCCACCGCCTCGATCTCCCCGTCCTCGCGCAGGACGAAACGGCGCACGTCCTGGTGCTCGGGGATGTGCCGCCAGAGCGCCACGCGCTGTTCGAAGGGCATGGGCGGGTCGTCGGGCAGCTGCTCGGCGTCATGCCCGATGTAATGCTCGTGCATCTCCCTGAGCACGGGCTCCGGGGCGGTGCTGGTGTCTACTTCCTCGACGGTGATCGTCATGTCCCGGCGAGGCTAGGAAGCAAGCTCGGTGACCGTCGACGAATTAAGCGGGGTCGGGCCGGAGCATCCCCCGCTCGCGCAGCTTGGGGATGACCTGCTCGGCGATCTGCTCCGCAGTCTCCTCTCCCACCTTGTCTTTGAGCTTGCCGACGAGCTTGGCTTTGGCCTCGCTCTCGGTGAGGCCCATGTACTCGTCGCGCTTGGACTCGAGGAACTTCCACCCGAAGTAGAAGAGTGCCCCGAGCCCTATCAACCTGATCAATCTCATCGGGCGCGACTCTATTGCCCCCGGCCACCCGGGAAAACTCGGACACGGGCTCCGGACCCGGATTGAGCCCCACCCCGAGGCGTATCGTTGCCGGCATGGACCTGCTGATCGGCACCGCCTCCGGCGCCTTCGGTTTCGAGGGGACGGTGGAGCCCCTCATCGAAGGCACCCGAATCAACCATGTCGCCGTCGAGAAAGACTCGTGGTGGGCGGCCGACGGCAAAGGCCGCATCCATCGCAACGGGGAGGTTGCTGCCGAGATGCCCGACGGGGCGAAGCCGCTGTGCATCCAGCCGACCCCGGACACGGTGTGGATCGGAGCCGACGAGGCCCGCCTCTACGGGCTGGAGAAAGAGGAGATCGCAGAGGACGACTTCTTCCGCGAGGCGCCGGGACGCGACGACTGGTACACCCCCTGGGGGGCGCCGGCGGATGTGCGGTCGATGACCCTCGACGCCGGCCACACCCTCTATGTCAACGTCCACGTCGGCGGGATCCTCCGCTACGACAACACCGGAGTGGCGCCAACCCTCGACATCGCGGCCGACGCCCACCAGGTGTCGGCTCACCCCAGCGAAAAGGAGGCGGTGTTCGCCGCCACCGCCTGGGGTCTGGCCCAGTCGCACAACGGGCACGATTTCGACTTCCGCACCGACGGCCTCCACTCCAACTACTGCCGCGCGGTCGCCGTGCTCGAGGATCGAGTGCTGGTATCGGCGTCGACCGGCCCCCGCACCAGCCGGGGTCGCCTCTACGCCGGCGAGCTGTGGGAGGGCCCGCTGCATGCGGTGGCGGCGGGGCTGCCGGAGTGGTTCGAGGACAACCTGAACACTCATTGCCTGGTGGCGAAGGGGGACGTGGTTCATGCCGGTCTCGAAGACAGGGTGTGGCGCTCGGAGGACCGCGGCGAGACGTGGGAAGTGCTGGTCTCGGACCTCCCCAAGATCACCTGTCTCGCCTGACGGCAGGCAGTCCCGATGAGTC
>JAHWLC010000212.1 GCA_019347585.1 Actinomycetota bacterium
TGGCCAGCGCCAGCGGCCCCGAGACGGAGGCGTCGCCGGTGGCGGCGAACTCCTGCCCGGCGTTCTTGGCGAGTACGAAGTCGACGGCATACTCGGGGAGGACCGCGATCAGGGCGAGCAGCGCCAACGCCAGGCCGGACCCGACGTCGAGCTGGACCACCTCGGCAGCCCAGGAGAGGATGAACGCTGCGCCGACGATGGCGCCTCCGAATACGAAAGCGGAAAGCACCGGCTCCAGGTGCTGGCCGGTGAGCTGGACGAGGACCCCGGGGATGGTGGCCGCGACGGCCAAGGCCATGAGGAACAGCTGGCGCGTCGGATGGAGGTCTGGCTGGTGCTGATCCATGGGCGGCGGGAGTTTAAGACGGAATCAGTTCAGGACCCGCCTGCAGCTCCAAGCCTGCCAGTAGTACTTTCCTTGTTTCTGGTACTCGTTGGCCAGCCACGCCGCCGAGGCCACGTTGGCCTCGGGTTCGAAGGCGCTGGCCTCCGGGTACCCCGCCCGAGGGGCGGTGGTCGCCCAGGTGCTCGGGATGAACTGGAAGAGCCCGGATGCCCCCGAGTACGGGTTGTATGCGTCGGGGTCCCCGTTGCTCTCGCAGTCGATGATCCGGAGCGCCTCCTCGACCCGGTGGGGGGGGAAGAAGCTCTGCACCAGGGTGCGCCATCTCTCTACTGCCGGCGGGTGGTCCCAAGACCCGCCTCCCCCCGTAGCCGTGGTGGTCGCCGGGCCGCCCGTGGTAGCGGGGGAGCTGGTGGTCGGCGGGCTCGAGGTGGAGGGGGTAGTCGACACCGGGGTCGCCCTCGCCTGCTGCCGTTGCCGCTCCTGCTCCCGGGCCTGCGCCACCTCGACCGCGCTCAGCGCCGACCGATGGGCGGCGTCGGCGGCCTGTGCCTCCCGGACCGCGGCGGCGACCTGCTGGTCCGCTTTCTCGTAGATGGCGGTGAATTTGTCGACCTCGGCGTCCATCTCCGCCTGGAGTTGGAGGAACTCCTCCTGCTTTGCGAGGTACTGCTCCTGCAGCCCCACCAGGCTGCGACGCTTCACCACCAATTGGTCGACCTCGCTCTGGCCTGCCGACACCACGTCCTCGACGACGCTCGACGCCACCAGGGCATGCTCTACCGAGCCGGTGCTCACCCAGGCCACCGTGGGCGAGGAGAGGACGGTCATGTAGGACTCGACCGCCTGGACCTCGATCTCGGCCTGGATGCCTGCCAGCTCCACGTCGGCGAAGCCGAGCCGCTCGGCGATCCCGTCGAGGGCGGCGCCGACCACGGAGAGCTGGGCTGAGATCTCGTTCATGCGGGCGATGGAATCGAGCAGGGCCAGCTCGATCTCGTGCCGGTTGGCCACGGCCTCGTCGACCAGGCCGTTGGCGGCAGCGGCGTTCCGTCTCGCCGTCTCCGCCTCCCGTTCCGCCTGGTCGACGGTCTGGCCGACGGCCAGCGGAACCCCGGTGACGAAGAGGGCAGCGGCAAGCCAGAGGGCAGGCAGGGAATACGGGGTGCGCAGGAACCGCATGAGGGTCGATCCTGAGGCTAACCGGGCACATCCGGCTGAGTGAAGTGGAAAATCGTGTCCCGGAGGAACGCCAGGTGAGGTGGGGTAGCCTGGGCGCGATGCGCCGTCTAAACGTCTCCTCGGGGTCCCCATTCGAGCCCACCTTCGGCTTCAGCCGGGCGGTTCGGATCGGTGACCGTGTGCTGGTGGCGGGGACCGCCCCGATCTGGCCCGACGATTTCGTCGACCCCGACCCGTCTGCTCAAGCGAGACGCTGCCTCGAGATCATGCTCACCGCCCTCGACGAGGCGGGCGGCGGGCCCGAGGACGTGGTGCGCACCCGGGCATACCTCACCGATGCCGCTCACGCCGACGCGGTGGGCCGGATCCATGGCGAGGTGTTCGGGGAGATCCGCCCGGTGAACACGATGATCGTCATCAGCGGCTTGGTCGACGAGCGGTGGATAGTGGAAATGGAACTAGAAGCCGTTCTTTCCGGTTGACTGGCTTGGTGGCCCACGGCCCACTCGACAATCAGGAGGTTTCATGTTTGGACGGAAGAGCAACCAGATTCCCGAGGAGTCGGAGGCCCTGGCCGGTCGTGAGCAGCCGGTGGAGGTGCCCCCCGCGCATTTCGTCAATGGCAACCCGCTGACTCCCCCCTACCCCGAGGGGACGGCGGTCGCCGTGTTCGGGATGGGATGTTTCTGGGGAGCGGAGCGGCGTTTCTGGCAGCTCGACGGGGTGTGGACCACCTCGGTCGGGTACGCAGGCGGATACACCCCCAACCCCAGCTACGAGGAGGTGTGCACCGGTCGCACCGGGCACGCCGAAGTGGTGCAGGTGGTGTACCACCCGGATCAGGTGAGCTACGACGAGCTGCTCGAGGTGTTCTGGGAGACGCACGACCCCACCCAGGGCTACCGCCAGGGCAATGACATCGGCACCCAGTACCGGTCGGCGATCTACACCACGAGCGACTCCCAGCTCGACCAGGCGAAGCGATCGCGTGACGTCTATCAGAAGGTGCTGACCGAGCAAGGCCACGGCGAGATCACCACCGAGATCGAGCCGCTCGAGGGCTATTACTACGCCGAGGACTACCACCAGCAATACCTGGGGAAGAACCCCCACGGCTACGACTGCCACGCCAACACCGGAGTGGCCTACCCGGGTCTGGGCTGAGTCGATAACCCGCCCCTGGATTCATGCCCGAGGGTGATTCGGTCGCCGGCCATGCCCGGCGGCTGGCACCGGTGTTGGTGGGCAACGAGGTGGAGGGCGTAGCGGGCTCCTCGCGTTCGCTTCGAGCCAACGCCGCTCGGGTGAGCGGGCAGCGGGTGGAGGCGGTCCGATCGGTGGGGAAGAACCTCGTGATCGAGCTCTCCGGCGGCTACTCGATCTTGGTCCATCTTGGGATGTCGGGGCGTTGGCTGGTGCTCGATCCATCACGAGCAGTGCCCGGCGAGGCCCGCCTCGCCCTCTCCACGAGGACGCATCA
>JAHWLC010000213.1 GCA_019347585.1 Actinomycetota bacterium
TGGCCGCCTCGGCGTTGGGCCAGGACGTCTACAAGGCCATCGACGCCTTCTTCTGGCGGATCCGAGGGGGTCTCGGCGTGGCCACCATCGGCGCCTCTGCCCTATTCGGAGCAGTCAGCGGATCGGCCGTCGCCTCGACCACCACGATGTCTGTAGTCGCCGTTCCCGAGATGAGACGGTTCGACTACGACCCCGGATTCTCTGCCGCCACCGCCGCCGTGGGTGGCACGCTGGGAATCCTCATCCCTCCCAGCGCCATCCTCGTGCTCTACGGCGTACTCACCGAGGAGCCGGTGGGCCAAGTGCTGATCGGCGGGATCGTTCCCGGGATCATCACCGCGGCGCTCCTCATGATCACCGCCTACCTGGTGGTGCGGTCCCGCCCCCGTTACGCACCGCGACCGGCCGAAGCACCCGGCCTCACCAAGTGGAAGGCGGTCCGATTGGTGTGGGCGGTCCCGGTGATCTTCGGCATCAGCATGGGGGGCATCTACCTCGGGGTCTTCACCCCCACCGAGGCCGGGGCGGCCGGCGCTTTCCTCTCCATCCTCTACGCGGTGCTCACCAGACGCATGAGCTGGGACGGGTTCAGGGGTGCGGTGAGCCGCACCATCCGCACCACCGCGTTCATCTTCATGCTCGTCATCGGAGGGCAGATCTTCGGCTTCTTCCTCTCCCGCTCCCGCATCCCGATCGAGCTTGGCATCTGGATCGAAACCCTTGAGATCGCACCCTGGGTGATCGTGACGCTGATCTTCGTGGTCTACTTCATCCTCGGGGCGCTGATGGACGAGATCGCCATCCTGGTGATCATGACCCCGATCATGTACCCGGTGATCATCGGCCTCGGCTACAGCGGCGTCTGGTTCGGCGTGCTCACCATCATGATGCTGCTGACCGGACTCCTGATGCCTCCAGTGGGTCTGCTCTGCTTCGTGGTCTCCGGGGTCACCAAGATCCCCCTCGGCGACGTCTACCGAGGGATCTTTCCCTTCGTCGGTGCCCTCGCGGTGGCGATCATGCTCGTGATCTTCTCCCCCTCCCTGGTGACGTGGCTGCCCGACCTCATGACGCGGTGACCGGGCCGCCCGGCCGGTTGCCCCGCTGAGCGGCACCGGGTAGGTTCCGCCCTCACTCATCGAGAGCGGCCGAGGGACAGGCCCGACGACGCCGCGGCAACCGCTGGACCCGGCACGGTGCCAATGCCTGATCGATGATCCCCATCGATCGAGGGCAGCGGCATGTCACAGAACCCGGCCGAGGCCGAGCAGAGCGGTGTGGCCCGCTTCTTCGACTCGCGGGCGGCGTACATGCTCTTCAGCACGGCAACCAACGAGAAGCCGGTGGTGGCGGCTCGGATAGGTGCCGAGCTGGAGCAGATCGGCCCGGGCCCTCATGCGCTGCGCATCCTCGATGCCGGCATGGGTGATGCGACCGTGCTCACCCAGCTGATGAGGCGGGCACACCAGGGATTCACCCATGTGCCGTGGCTCATCGTGGGCAAGGAGATCAGCATCGAGGACGTGCGGCTGTCGCTCGACAAGCTGGCCGACCGCTTCTACGAGCATCCGGAGATGGTCTTCGTCGTCACCAACATGTACCACCGGGAAGCCCCCCATCTCATCCCCTCTCGTGAGGAGGCGTTGGCCGACCTGAGCTGGCGAACCATTCCATTGGAGGGCTCCACCGCCTACGAGTTCTCCCGGCAGATCAGAAGCCTCTACCCCACGCTGGTCGACGACTGGGCGGTGCGCACCAGCCCCAGGACGGGGAATCCTCTCTATGTGAGGCCATCGGTGCTCGTCCTCTACCGCCAGGACCGCGAGTTCATCCTGGACAGCGTGATCCCCAAGCCGGGAGCGGCTGAGCGCCGTTACGACCTGATCATCGCCTCCCAGCCCTATCGGGCCCGGACCAGCGTCGAGCACAAGATGAGGACGGTGATCGTGCCACTCGCCCGTGCTCTGGCGCCGGGCGGCCGGCTGGTGGTGGTTCATGCCCATGGGGACGATCCGGGCCTGGAGATCGTGCGCGGCGTCTGGCCGGACGAGGACCCGTTTCAGACCGACCGTCACGTCCTGGCCGAGGCGGCGAAGGACCACTTCACCGAGCCCGGTGACCACGAGCTCCGGCTCGAGCCGCTGTCGGACGAGGAGGCGATATTCCGGTATCACCTCCACGCCATGGCCTCGGAGGTGCAGGAGCACATCGGTACCTCGCTCATCGTGGCCGCGTGGAACGCCGCGACCTACGTGGCCCAGATCGACGAGGAGCGTCTGGCGGAGGCGATCAGCTCGGGTCGCTACATCCCTGCCACCCGTGAGGTGATCCGCAAGCATCAGGGGGTGTGGTTCAACGACGAAGTCCTGGTCGTGTCCCGTGTCCCCAAGCCTCCGTCGTGACGGCGAAGCTCGAGCGGCTCCCCCCCGATCAGCAGGCCGCCATGGCCGAGGCGGTCCGGGATGCCCGCTACGAGCTGGTCCCGAACGCCGGTGCGCGCGATGCGGCGAAGGCGCTTCCTGAGGGGGGCACCGTCACCATCACCGCCTCACCTCGAAAAGGGCTCGAGGCGAGCATCGAACTGAGCATCCAGCTGCGTCGGCATGGCTTCCGCGTCGTGCCCCACATGGCCGCCCGATTGGTCGACGACCGCAGCCACCTCGAGGAAATGCTGGCCCGGCTGATCGACGCCGGAGTCGACGAGTTGTTCGTGGTCGGGGGAGATGGTCCGCCACGAGGCGAATTCCACGATTCCCTGGGCCTCCTCCGTGCCATCGGGGAAGAGGCGCTCCAGGGACTCAAGGTGGGGATCGCCGGCTATCCCGAAGGTCACCCTCTGATCACAGACGCCGCCCTGTTCGAGGCGCTCGTGGCCAAGCAGGGATACGCCTCCTATGTGACCACCCAGGTCTGCTTCGACGCCGCCGCCATCACGAGCTGGATCACCGGGATCAGGGATCGGGGGATCGATCTTCCCGTGCTGAT
>JAHWLC010000214.1 GCA_019347585.1 Actinomycetota bacterium
AAGGGGCGCATCATCGACAAACTGAGGGACGTGGCGGTCATTACGGTCCTCACAGTAGTCGACAGCGTCGACCATCACCCCGGTTACTCCGACTAAGAGACGCCCGGCTGAAGCGCACATAACGCACGCCGCCAAACGCAGAAATCAGCCGATTCACCCGTTCGGGAACCGGCAGTAGGCGCTATCTCACGAGAACTTGGTTTTCGGCTTCTCCTGGAGCTCGTCGTCGACGTAGATGTCGAGCTTCTCGTTGTAGAAGGCGACCAGGCCGGCGATCCGCTGGGACTCGGGCAGGGTGGTGTCATATCCCCAGAGGATGTCCTCGTAGGTCTCCCCGTTCACCGTCCCCGTCCAGTAGCGGGCCGTGCCCTTGTAGGGGCAGTGGGTGGCCGTGTCGGTCGGGGTGAACAACGACATCGCCACGTCGGTCTTGGGCATGTAGTAGCGGGTGGGCAGATTCGTCTCGAAGAGGAACGACGCGTTGCGGGTGTCGGCAACGGTCACCCCGTCGATCTCGACTCGCACCCGACGGCTGGAGGGGAGGATGTCGATGCGGGTGTAGGGATCGCGGGCATGGGTGTACACCTCTTCTTCCTCCTCGAACCAGTGGTCGATGGTGTCCCACACGAAGGCGTAATGCCCGGCGATGTCGTCGATCTTCGGATCGAGGAACGAGTAAGCCCGGCCCTCCGAGCCGTTGACCTTCACCTCGTACTGGGTGGCCTCGCCCCGACTCGGGCTCGACTTGGTCTCGCCGGTCTCCACGAACAGGTCGGTGCGCACATCCGCCTCGGGGAAGTAGTAGGTCGGGAAGTAGGGCACCTCCCATACCAACAGCGGAGTGGCGGTGTCGGCCACGATTTCGCCGCCGAGCATCGCCCTGACCCGCTTCTCGCCTTGCTCGATCTTCGTCTTGCGTTGCTCGGCCACTGTCCAAACACCTCCTCGGGAGCTCACCAGGGGCAACCAGGATCGGGGCGCTCCGATTCCGTCAATAGACGAAAGTGGTGCCCGCAGGAGCCTCCAACGCGAGGACCCGGCTCTCCCAGTACTCGCCGAAGCGATGAGATAGTGAGTCGGGCTTCTCGGCGAATACCCGCCTCCCCAGCACCTCGGCGGCCATCTGCAGCTCGGAGCGGCGCTGGTTGGCCAGGGCCGCGAACAGCGAGCGCTCCCTGGGGTCGGGAGCGAGGCCGGGCTCGCTGCCGAGCAGTCTCATCAGCTCGGCCAGGTCGTGGTCCTCCCCGAGGATCACACCCAACCGGTCGAGCGTGCCGGCCAGAGAGGCGATCATCTCCGGCCAGAGCGGGACGAGGAACTCCATCTGGTGGCGGAGGTCCTTGACCCGCTTTCTCCACGAGTGGAAGTCTTCGGCCGTCCGGGTCTCGTAGGCCCGCACCATGTTGCGCCGGCCAATCCGGTAGGTGATGTGCAGCCCAGGGCGGATAGCCGAATAGTCGTCGCCGATCCCCATCCCGTAAGCCTCCTTGGCCTCGGGATCGGTGGGCCAGGCGGCGAATCGATTGTGGGCGCGCTCCAGGTCGCGCACCACTCTTGCCAGCAGCTTCGGGTCCTCTAACGCGCGCCCCTCCACCCGCTCCCGGCGCACGGCCAGGTTGTGGCCCATCTCCTCGAATGTCCCCTCGGCGAGCATGTCGCCGTACAAGTCTCGGATGATCCCGGCGGCCTCGGCCACCGCCGCCGCCTCCCGGATTGGGGACACGATGCGGGCGATGCCGCGCAGGGAGCGGCTCTCGAAGCTGAAGACCTTGTCGGGGAGCTCGCCGCGGACCAGACGGAGCAAGGCACGGACCCGCTTCATCGCCTTTCTCGATTCGTGCACCGCGGCGCCGAAGTCGCCGTTCCCCTTCAGGTAACCGGAGGCGGCGATCACGAACTGGTCGAGGCTCACTCGCTTCAGGCCCGCCCCCAGCGGCTCGGCGGGACCGAGGCGAAGCCTCTCGTCGACGGCGCCCAGGCCCTGGCCCGTTGGGGTATAGGCGGCCAAGGTGGTCACCGGGCCAGCGTAATGTCGGGTCTGGTGAGATCCGCGGGTCTTCTCCCCTACCGCCTCCGCTCCCGTCTGGAGGTGCTCATCGCCCATCCCGGTGGGCCTTTCTTCGCGGGACGGGACAAGGGGGCATGGAGCATCCTCAAGGGGCTGATCGAGGATGACGAGGACGAGCAGGCCGCCGCCGCCCGGGAGTTCGCCGAGGAGTCCGGTTGGGAACCGCTACTCGACGGCTGGATCCCGCTCGGCGAGACCCGGATGAAGTCACGAAAGGTTGTCGTGGCCTGGGGCATCGATCAGGACTTCGACCTCGCCGAGTTCAACCCGGGGACCTTCAACCTCTACGGAAAGGACTACCCCGAGATCGACGAAGTGCGCTGGACCCCGGCCGACGAGGCCAGGGCGAAGCTCAACCCCGCCCTCACCGTGTTCGTCGACCGGCTAGAGGGCCATCTCGACTTGAATTAGCACCGCTATGACCGACATGCCGAAGACAGACGCGGAGTGGAGAGTCAAACTCGACCCTGAGCAGTTCCGGGTGCTTCGCCAGGGTGACACCGAGCGTGCCTTCACCGGCAAGTACTGGGACACCAAGACCAAAGGCACCTATCGCTGCGCCGGATGTGGCGCCGAGCTCTTCTCCAGTGACACCAAGTTCGAGTCGGGCAGCGGCTGGCCCAGCTTCTACGAGCCGACGGACCCCGACACGATCGACGAGGAGGAGGATCGCTCGTTCGGGATGGTGCGGACGGAGATCAAATGCTCCAACTGCGGAGGCCATCTGGGCCATGTCTTCGAGGACGGTCCCGACCCCACAGGGCTGCGCTACTGCGTCAACTCGGCTTCGCTGGAGCTCGATCCCGAATCCGAGGGCTGATCGTCCCGGAACTCGTCGAGCAGAGCGACCATCTCCGCCTCCCGCTCCGAGACGGGGATATCGGCGATCGCCACCCGGCCGGTGACCAATCCCT
>JAHWLC010000215.1 GCA_019347585.1 Actinomycetota bacterium
CATCTGGTTCGGGTTCGGGATCAGCAGCAAGATCGTCGTCGCGGTGACCGTCGCCATCTTCCCGGTGATCGTCAACACGATCGAGGGGCTGCGCAACACCGACCCCGAGCGCGTCGAGATGATCCGGGCGATGGGCGCCGGCCGCTGGGAGACGTTCCGTCGCGTCAAGTTCCCGTCCGCACTGCCCTTCGTCTTCGCCGGGCTGGACGCCGCCATCGTCCACGCCGGCAAGATCGTCCCGCTCAGCGATATCGACCTCGAGCAGCGGCAGGCGGCGCTTGACCTGGTCCACGATCGCCGCTCCGATGGGTACGACCCGCTGGAGCGAATCCTCGAGCTGTTTGCCGGGGTGTCGGTCGAGGAGGAGGCCGAAGAGCCCTACCTGGGGCTCGACCTGGGGGAGAGGCTCGCCAGGCGGATCGTGCGCGGGGACCGGAACGGGCTGATAGACGATCTCGACGAGGCTCTCGCCGCCGGGCACCGGCCCCTAGAGGTGATCAACCGCTTCCTCCTCGAGGGGATGAAGACCGTGGGCGAGCTGTTCGCCTCTGGGGAGATGCAGCTTCCCTTCGTCCTCAAGTCGGCGGAGACCATGAAGGCTGCCGTGGCCCATCTCGAGCCGAAGATGGAGAAGACGGAGACTTCGAAGCGGGGCTCGGTGGTGCTCGCCACCGTGTCGGGCGACGTCCACGACATCGGAAAGAACCTGGTGGACATCATCCTGCGCAACAACGGGTACGAGGTCCACAACCTGGGCATCAAGGTGGGGATCTCCGAGATGATCAAGACCTTCGAGGAGAGCGGGGCAGACGCCATCGGGATGAGCGGCCTGCTGGTGAAGAGCACCCTGGTGATGCGGGACAACCTCGAAGAGCTGGAGCGCCGCGGCCTCGGTGCCGTTCCCGTCCTGCTGGGGGGTGCCGCCCTCACCCGCCGCTACGTCGAGTCGGACCTTCGCTCCGGTTACTCCGGCGCCCTCTATTACGGGAAGGACGCCTTTGCCGGGCTCGATGCGATGGGGAAGATCGTGGCCGGGGAGGAGCCGCCGAAGCCGGACAGCTACCGGCGCCGACGGGAGGAGGACGAAGGAGAACGGGATCTGCCGGAGCGGTCGCCATTCGTCGAGAACGACAACCGGGTGTTCCAGCCGCCTTTCCTCGGCTCCCGGGTGGTCAAGGGGATCGATCTCGGGGAGATCACGCCGTATCTCAACCTGACCGCCCTCTTTCGCAACCAGTGGCAATTCCGGCCCGAGAGCGGGGAGAGCGACCGCGATTTCAAGGAAAGGATCGGCCATGTTCTTCGCGACCGGCTGGCGACGGCCCGCGCCGAGGGGCTGTTGGTGCCGCAGGTGGTCTACGGCTACTTCCCGGCCAATGGCGACGGCGACGACCTCGTGATCTGGGAGGACGAGCGACGGAATCAGGAGCTGACCCGGTTCGGCTTTCCCCGCCAGAGGGAAGAGCCGTACTACGCCATCCCCGACTTCTTTCGGCCGATGGACGGCAACGAGGTCGACTATGCCGCCTTCCACATCGTGACCATGGGGAGCGCGGTTTCGCAGCGGGCCAAGGAGCTGTTCGAAGCCGATCGCTACCAGGACTACCTCCTCCTCCACGGGTTGGGAGTGGAGATGGCGGAGGCGCTCGCCGAGTACTGGCACCGCCGGATCAGGGAGGAGTGGGGGTTCGCCGACGAGGACGGGCCCAGCCTGCTCGGGTTGTTCCGTCAGAAGTACCGGGGCGGCCGGTACTCCTGGGGCTACCCGGCCTGTCCCGACCTGGAGGACAACGAGACCGTGGCGAGACTGCTCGGCGCATCGAGGATCGAAATCGAGGTCTCCGCGGAGACCGGGTACCAGTACCAGCCGGAGCAGACCACCTCCGCGATCATCTGCCATCACCCCCAGGCCAAGTACTTCATCGCTCGCAAGCGAAGGGAGACAGTCGATGTTGAGGGTTGACCGGGGCTGGCTTCGCATCGCCGAGGTGAACCCCCCGGAGCTTCCCGATGCGAGGCATCGCAGCCTCTATCCGGCCTGGTCCCATGTGTTGATCACCGACAACGTCTTCGGCCGGATCAGGCTCTCGCCGTATGCCTTCTCCGCCCGCATCACCCACGACGTCCCGGAGTTGCACCCCACGGTGGTGGTCTCCACCCGCGACCGGAACATTCTCGCCATCGAGTCGGAGGTGAGGGGTGCCCTGATGAACGGAGTGGACTCCTTTCTTGTGGTGATCGGGGACACGGTGCCCCATATCGACCACATGGCGCACCACTACGAGATAGTGGAGCACCTCACCATGCTCCAACAGCACCTTCCCGCTTTCGAAGTGGGGATGCCCACCCGGTTCCGGGAGTGGCAGTTCCGTCGGCGCATCGAGGTCGGGGCGCAGTTCTTCGTCACCGGGCCGGTGCTCGACCCCGATGTCGTCGAGGAGAATCTGGCCCGGCTCAGGCTGCGCGCAGACGATCCGCCTGTCTACCTGATGGTGATCCCGCCGTTCAGCCCGGACTGGGTGGAGCGGATGGAGTCGATGGGCTCGGTCCCGTCCCGGGACTCGTTGAAGGCGCGTCTCGAAGGGCTCGACTCCGATGTGATGCGAAAGACGGCCTGGGAGATCACCGCCGAGATCGAGGGTCGGGCCCGGGACGCGGGCTGTGCCGGAGTGGTGTTGATGGGTCTCAAGTTCGACTCGGTGGTCGACGAGGCTCCCACCGCCTGGGCTCCCATTTGATAGCGAACCCAGGGTTCTAGACCGCGCTATACGCGGTCTAGAACCCTGGGTTCGCTCAAATAAGCGTGTTGAGGCGGTCCTGGTCGACGTCGTAGACCGCGCCGGTCACCGAATCGGTGTGAGGGAGGAAGCCGCTGGAGCGCACGGCGTCCACCGACTGGGCGAGTCGCTCCCCCAGGTCCCTGAAGCCCCCGAGCGCGAAGGGGGGCCGCTCGCCGGTCTCCGCGGCGATGCGGT
>JAHWLC010000216.1 GCA_019347585.1 Actinomycetota bacterium
CGTGAGCAGCAGGGCTCGGTCCAGCTCCGGCGACTCCTCGCCCTGCCGGCTCCGTGCCAGCAGGGACACCTGCAGGTAGTTGATGGGGTCGAGGTAGATGTCGCGCACCGACAGGGTGCGGAGTAGGAGCGGGGAGTCCTCGAGGAGCTCGCTGTGCCCCCTCACTGCAAGCACCTCGCGCTCGGCCCGCTCCCGCTCCTCGGTGATCGTCTCGAGGAGATGCCGGTGCTCCGGCTCCACCAGCTCGTCGACGTAACGGCGCGTTATGTCGAGGTCGGTCTTCGTCAGCGTCATCTCCACGTTGTCGAGGAAGGTCTGGAAGAAGCTCCACTGGTCGGCCATCTCCTCCAGGGTCTTCCCAAGACCGGCCTTGCGGGCCGCCTCCAGGCCGGCGCCGACGCCGAACCACCCGGGGACGATCTGGCGGGTCTGGGTCCAGCCGAAGACCCAGGGGATGGCGCGCAGGTCGGCGACCCCGCCCGTCCCACCCGGCCGCCGTGAGGGCCTGCTGCCGATGTTCATCTTGCCCAGCTCCTCTACCGGGGTCGAGGTGAGGAAGTAGGGGACCAGGCCGGGATCCTCGACCAGACGCCGGTAGGCGGCGTAGGCCTCCCCGGAGAAGCAGTTCATGGTCTCGGTCCAGGCGCCAAGTGTCTCCTTGGGGCGGCGCGACCGCCGGTGGAGCAGCGAGCTCTCCAGCACCGACGCGACCAACAGCTCGAGGTTGCGGGCGGCGATGTCCGGGTTGGCGTACTTCTCGGAGATCACCTCACCCTGCTCGGTGATCTTGATGTCGCCGTCGACGGTGCCGTAGGGCTGGGCGAGCACCGCGGCATGGGTGGGGCCGCCCCCTCGCCCCACCGTTCCTCCCCGGCCGTGGAAGAGCCTCAGCCTTATCCCGTGCCGCTCGGCGGTGTCGTGCATCACCCGCTGCGCCTTGTAGATCTCCCACTGCGAGGTGGTGATGCCCCCGATCTTGTTGGAGTCGGAGTAACCCAGCATCACCTCCTGGACGTCGCCCCGGAGAGCGACGAGACGCCGATAGTTGCGGTCGTGCAGCAGCTCGTCGAGCAGGTGACCCGCCCCGCGCAGATCGTCGATGGTCTCCACGAGGGGCACGATTCCGATGTCGGCGATCCCCTGGTTGAGATCGATCAGGCCGGCCTCTCTGGCGAGGACGGCGGCCTCGACGACGTCGGACGCGCTCTCAGTCATCGAGATGATGTAGCTCTCGATCACCGACGTTCCGTAGCGGCGGTGCGCTTCCCGGATGGCGTGGAAGGTGTGGAGGGTGCGGTCGGCGTCCTCCTCGAGCTCGGTGGTCTTCCCGGAGAGAGGCCGGACCCCGCCCAGCTCCTCGGAGACGATATTCAGCCGTTGGGCACCGCCCATGGCGGCGAGATCCGTGCCCACCAGGGCGAAGAGCTGCTCGATGGTGTCGCGATTCCGGGCGGCATGCTCCCGGACGTCGAGCACCGCCATGCCGAACCCGAAGATCTCCACCGCTCTGCTCACCCTCCCCAGGGCCCCCCCGGCGATCAGCTCGCCGCGGGCCCCGGCCAGCGAGTCGGCGATGGTCTCCAGCTCGGAGGCCAGCTCATCCGGGCCCGAGTAGTCGATCCCGGGGCGGCGGGGACCGCCACCCCCACGGATCCTCTCCCTGGTGTTGATCAGTCGCTGGTGGATGTAGGAGCACTTCAGTCGATATGGCTCGCCCGAGGTCCGCCGGTGCTCCCGCCGGTACACCTCGGGGAGATGCCGACGGTCTTCATCCAGGGCATCCGCCATCTCCTCGCTGATCTCGACGAGACGGGACGACACCGATAGCTCCTCGGCGAGATCCTCGATCAGCCCGATGAGATAGGTGAGGCCCCGGTCATGCTGGAGGGTGAGTGTCTCCAGCGTCGTCTCCGGGGTGACCGACGGGTTTCCGTCCCGATCGCCGCCGACCCAGGTGCCGAAGCGGAGCGGAGACGGCACGGCTCCCTGCGTCAGCCGGCGCAGCTGGAAGTCGATCGCATCGGCCAGCCCCGGCACCACGTCCTCGGCCAGGGCCACCAGGTAGTAGAGAGCGGAACGGGCTTCGTCCACAACCCGGGGACGCTCGATACGGAGGTCGTCGGTCTGCCAGATCTGGTCGATCAGCTCGGCGGATCGCCGGTCGATCTGCTCCACCCGGTCGCGACGATCCGCCCGGCGCCTCTCCTCGATGAGGCGGGCGAGGTCGCCGCGCTTGGTGAGGATGCTTCTCCGCGCCGCCTCGGTGGGATGGGCCGTGAACACGGGCCGTGCCTCGAGCCGGGACAGGATGTCGTCGACCAGCTCCTGATCGAGCCCGGCGTCCAGGATCCGGTCGACCGTCGCCCGGAGATAGCGGTCATCGGCCGCCAGGTCGTCGATGCGGTGGACCTGCTCGGCCACGTTGGCCAGGTAGAAGTAGGTGGTGAAGGCCCGCACCAGGGGGATGACCTCTTCGGTGGAGAGCCCGGCGAGGAGCTTGCGCAACTCGGCGGCGGCAGCCGGGTCGGCGTCCTGTCGCGCCGACTTGTCCAGGGCACGGATCCGCTCCACCAGGTCGAGCAATTGCTCACCGTGCTGACGGACCAGCGTCTCCCCGAGCTGGGTCCCCAACCGCCGGATGTCGGCGCGGAGTGCGTCGTCGGAGGTGGTCACCCCTGGGAGGCTAGGGGAGGGGGAAGGTCTCAGGACGCTCCCCCCTCGATGGTCAGGACCCGAAGGCGGGGACGCCTTCGGGGCACAACGCGACCCGCGGGTTCCAGTCCGCGAACGTCCAAAGGGTACGAGTGGGGCCCCACCGAGGCGTCGCAGCGGATGCGGAGGATCAGCGATGTGGTGCGGGCCGAGTGCGAGACGCTCTCCGCACTGGGGGACTGGGCGAGGCAGCCCGCGCTGGTCTGAGATCAGCCCTGCTCGACGCGCTGCTTGTGCACCCGGCCTTCC
>JAHWLC010000217.1 GCA_019347585.1 Actinomycetota bacterium
CGTCCGATTGGACGAGCTGTCGGTCCTCCAGAAGTCGCTGCGGCCGCTTCCCGACAAGTGGCACGGGCTAGCCGACGTCGAGACCCGCGGCCGACAGCGTTATCTCGACCTCATGGTCAACGAACAGGCCCGCGAGATCGCCTTGACCAGGGCCAGGGTGATCTCCCGGTTGCGTGAGGAGTTCGGTGACCGCGGCTTCGTCGAGGTGGAGACCCCCATGCTGCTCAGCCAGGCCACCGGGGCACTGGCCCGGCCGTTCCTCACCCATCACAACGCGTTGGACATCGAGCTCCAGCTCCGCATCGCCACCGAGCTCCACCTGAAGCGTCTGGTGGTGGGCGGGCTGGAGAGGGTGTTCGAGATCGGCCGCATCTTCCGCAACGAGGGGATCGACGCCACCCACAACCCCGAGTTCACCATGCTGGAGGCCTATCAGGCCCTGGCCGACTATGAAGACATCATGGGCCTGGTCGAGGAGGTGCTCGCCTCCGTCACCCGGGCGGTAAAAGGTGAGCACGAGCTCGATTACCAGGGCCGGCGCCTCTCCATGCGGCCTCCCTATCCCCGGGTCACCCTCAGCGAGCTCGTCTCCGGCTTCGTCGGTGAGGAGCTCTCCCTGGACACCGATCCGGCCCGGCTGCGGAGCCTCGTGGAGGCCCGGGGGCTGGCTGCTGCGTCTGACGCCGGAGCGGGCAGGCTGCTCTTCCAGCTGTACGAGCACGCCCATCGCGAGGTCTGGCACCCCACCTTCGTGCTCGACTTCCCCCGGGAGGTCTCACCGCTGGCCAGGTCGCACCGGGACGACCCCCGCCTCGTCGAGCGCTTCGAGCTGGTCATCGCGGGGTCCGAGTACTGCAACGCATTCTCCGAGCTGAATGACCCCGATGACCAGAGAGCCAGGCTCGAGGCCCAGGCGGCGACCCGGGCGGGAGGCGACGCCGAAGCCCATGTCGTCGACGAGGATTACTTGCGCGCTCTGGAATACGGGCTCCCTCCCACCGGTGGGCTGGGGATCGGGGTCGACCGGCTGGTGATGCTTCTCACCGACCAATCACACATCCGAGAGGTGATCTTGTTCCCTACATTGCGGCCAGAATCGAAAGAAGGAGAACACGGATGAAACTGTTGATCAGGCTGGCGATCACCGCCGCCGCGCTCTGGGTGGCGGTCTGGCTGATTCCCGGGCTGGACTTTGAGGGTGGAGTTCTCGGGTTCATCCTGGTCGCGGCGCTGGTTCTGGCGGCCAACGCCATCGTCAAGCCGATCCTGAGCATTTTCAGCTTCCCGCTGATTCTGCTCACTCTGGGGCTCTTTCTCCTGGTCATCAACGCCCTGGTATTGCAGCTGGTCGTGTGGCTTTCTTCTCAGCTCGACCTCGGCCTCACCTCGACCGGCTTCTTCTGGGCAACATTCCTCGGGGCCTTGGTCATAAGCCTGGTGAGGATGGTCCTCGACGCCATTCTGGACTAACCCCAGAATGCCAGCCGACCGGCCCGTTTGTTGGCCGGCCGACTTTGCCCGTCTGGCTCCCAGACCTCGGGTCGTCTCGCGACCGGGGGCCACTTCACGCCCTGACGAATCGAGGCCTGGCGGTCGGGCAAGCAGACGCCGGTCGGCCGGTCAGACCCGGGCCGTCTCCACCCTCTGCAGTAGGAAACTGCCGAGACGCTCCAGCACGCGCCGGGCCTGCCCTTCGGGGACTTCGGAGAGAGCTGCGGAGGCGCTGGCCAACCGGCGGTTGGCCGACTCGAGGGTGGCCTCGACGTGGCCCCCCCGTCTGACCAGCCGGATCACCTCACCGACCACCTCGTCTTCGTACGGCCGTTCCTGTGCGAGGAGCTCCCTGATCTGGTTCCCGTCGGGTCCGGCGGCGGCAAGCAGCACCGGAGCGGTGAAGGTCCCCTCCCTGATGTCCGATCCGGCCGGTTTGCCGATGGTTTCCTCATCCGCCACCAGGTCGAGGGCATCGTCGGCGATCTGGAAGACCATGCCCACCTCCCAGGCCCAGATGGAGAGAGCCTCGACCACGCCGGGTTCGGCGTCGGCGGCCATTGCGCCGAGCCGGGCCGACGTCCTGATGAGCGAGGCGGTCTTGCCCCCGATCACATCCAGGTAGTCCTCGAGAGTGTGGGTGAGGTCGTCGGTGAGCTGCAGCTCGCGGGTCTGGCCCTCCACCAGCTCGGCGTAAGTGGCGGCGAGGAGGCGGACCGACTCCAGGCTGAGATGGGAGGCGGCGACCTCGGAGGCCCGGGCCATGAGGAAGTCCCCGGCGAGGATGGCCACGGTGTTGGCCCAATTGGCGTTGGCAGACGTCGCTCCCCGGCGGGTGTCGGCCTCGTCGATGACGTCGTCGTGGTAGAGAGAGCCGACATGGATCAGCTCCACGGCCACCCCGGCCTCGACGGGGCGGCCGTCTCCGGACGGCCCCAGCTCGGCGGCGAGCAGGGCGAGAAGTGGCCGGAAACGCTTGCCTCCGGCCAGGAGGAGATGCTGGGCGATCTTGGTGAGATAGGCGTCTTCGGAGGTGGAAGCCTCGAGCAACCGCTCCTCGACGCGCCCCAGTTGTTGCCAAATCGGGGGAATAGGAACAATACTTTGGAGGTCTTCCATTGGTGACGATGGTATTACAGGCAGGCGGGCTGGAATCCTGGAAAAGGTCCAAGACCAGCCCGGTGATAGAATTGCGTATGCCAGGCCCAGGAGAAGCATCAAGTGTTTGAGAGATTCACCGACCGGGCTCGCCGAGTGGTCGTCCTGGCCCAGGAAGAGGCCCGCTATCTGAATCACAACTACATCGGGACGGAGCACATCCTCCTCGGCCTGCTCAACGAGGGCGAAGGGATCGCCGCCCAGGCTTTGGAGAGCCTCGACATCGACCTCGCCTCCGTGCGCGACGAAGTGGTCAAGATCATCGGCCAGGGCCAGCAGTCGCCCTCGGGCCACATCCCCT
>JAHWLC010000218.1 GCA_019347585.1 Actinomycetota bacterium
GGCAAGGTGTTCGAGGCAAGAGCCAAGGGCAAGGCCTCGAACGCGGTCCATTCCCTCCTCGAGCTGGGTGCGGGGGAGGCGACGATGCTCGTCGACGGGACCGAGCGCCGCGTGGACATCGACCAGATCTTCCCTGGCGATCTGATGCTGGTCAGGCCGGGCGAGCGCATCCCGACAGATGGGGTGGTCGAGGAGGGGGCGAGCACGGTCGACGAGTCGATGCTCACCGGGGAGCCCCAGCCGGTGGAGAAGGCCGTCGGCGACGAGGTGGTCGGGGCCACCGTCAATCAAAGCGGCCGTCTCGTCGTCAGGGCGACCCGGGTCGGCTCCGACACCACGCTGGCCTCGATCGTGGCCATGGTGGAGAAGGCACAGGGTTCGAAGGCGCCCATCCAGCGGCTCGCAGACCGCTATTCGGGACTCTTCGTCCAGGCGGTCCTGGTGGTCGCCCTGGTGGTCTTCGTCCTCTGGCTGTCTATCGATGGGGACCTCGCCCGCGCCGTCAGCGTGGCCGTGGCCGTCCTCATCATCGCCTGCCCCTGCGCCCTCGGCCTCGCCACTCCCACCGCGGTCATGGTCGGCAGCGGGAGGGGCGCCGAGCTGGGCGTGCTCTTCAAGGAGGCGGAGGTGTTCGAGCGAGCCCGCACCATCGACACCCTCCTCTTCGACAAGACCGGCACTCTCACCGAGGGGAGGATGGCGGTGCGCAGCATCGATACCGACGCCGATCGCACCGAGTTCCTGGAGATCGTGGGCTCGGTGGAGTCGGCCTCCGGTCATCCCATCGGCTCTGCCGTCGGACTTGCCGCCGACGAGCAGGGAGCCCGATTGGCGGAGATAGACGCCGTCGAGAGCCATCCGGGTCTCGGAGTCACCGGCACCGCCCGGGGCCATCGGGTGGTCGTCGGGAGCCCGGAACTCATGGAACGACAGGGGATGGACGGTGCCGCCCGCTGGCAGGAGACGCTGTCTTCGAAAGAGGCGAGTGGCCTGACGGCTTTCCTCGCCGGCTGGGACGGACAGGTGCGGGGCGTGATCGCCGTCTCCGATCCGATCCGTAAGGAGGCCGGCCCCGCGGTGTCCCGCCTCCACGATGTCGGGATAACCACCGAGCTGGTGACCGGAGACAACCGGGACGCCGCAGAGCGGGTGGCTGCGGCGGTGGGCATCGACCGGGTGATGGCGAGGGCAACACCCGGCGACAAGGCCGAGCGGGTACGGGATCTGCAGGAGGGGGGGCAGGTGGTGGCATTTTACGGCGATGGGGTCAACGACGCCCCTGCCCTCACCCAGGCCGATCTGGGGCTGGCAGTTGGGTCGGGCACCGGGGTGGCGGTGCAATCCGGCGATGTCGTCCTGCTCAACGACGACCCCCGGCTGGCCCCGGCTGCGGTGGAGCTGGCCCGGGCCACCTACGGCACGATCAGAGGCAACCTGATCTGGGCTTTCCTCTACAACACCATGGCGATCCCGATCGCCGCACTCGGCTTTCTCAGCCCGACGATCGCCGCGGCGGCCATGGCCTTCTCCTCCGTGTCCGTTGTGCTCAACGCCCTCCGGCTCCGAAAGTTCGAGCCCTTCTGGTCGTGAGTTTCGTTTTTTCCCGATCGGTGTAGGTTGAGCGACATGGTCTCACTGGAGTGGTTGCAGAGACCGGTGCTGCGAGATCCGGTGGCGCTGATCGCCTTCCAGGGCTGGGGAGACGCCGGCGAATCGGCGAGCCAGGCCGCCCAAGCCTTCATCGAGGGCCTCGGCGGGGAGTTGATCGCGGTCATGGATCCCGACTCCCATTTCGACTTCCAGGTGCGCCGTCCCATGGTGTCACTGGACTCTGCCGGGATAAGAGACATCAGCTGGCCGCGCAACGAGATCCACGTCATCAGAGGCGCCGAGCGTGACCTGGTCCTGGTCGTCGGGGAGGAGCCTCACTACCGGTGGAAGCGGTTCACCAGGGAGCTGGTGGAGGCACTGCAGACGCTAGGGGTGACGAGGGCGGTGACGCTGGGGGCGTTCATCGGCCAGGTGGCACATACCCTGCCGGTCCCGCTGGTGGGATCGGCCACCAGACCCGATGCCCTCACCCTGCACGGCCTCCTTCCCTCCGGCTATGAGGGGCCAACGGGGATCGTCGGAGTCCTCAACCACGCGCTCGGCGGAGCGGGGATCGATGTGATCTCGGTGTGGGCCGCGGTGCCCCACTATCTGTCGAATCAGGAGTATCCCCCTGCGACCGAGGCCCTGGCGATGAAGGCGTCCGAGCTGGTGGGGGTGACTCTCGAAGTGGGAGAGCTCACCAGGGCCAGCCGCGACTTCCTCTCCACCGTCAACGAGGCCATCGAGGGCAACGACGAGCTCCAGGAGTACGTGGAGCGGCTCGAGATGGAGGCCGACGAGGAGATCGTCAGGGGGACCGACCTGGTCGAGCAGATAGAGGACTTCCTCAGAGACCAAGGTTGAGCAGGAGCCGGGGGGGAATCGCCCGGCTCCTCGATCGCTACTTCTTCCGCTTGTGCCTGTTTGCCTTGATGCGCTTGCGGTACTTGTGCTTCGACATCTTCTTGCGTCGTTTCTTGACCAGTGAACCCACAGAAAAACCTTTCGCCACATGGGGGAACGCCCCAATGGTGGTGGGATTCCGCGGCTAGGTCAAACCGAGGGCGCCGGTCAGCCAGAGCAGTCGGCTTCGACGTCGATGAAGGTTTGATCGGCGGGATCGAAGCTGGTGATCGGCTCTACCGGCTCCAAGGGCTGACTGGGGCTCGATGCCGGCACCTCGAGGTGGTCGCTCTCCCATGAGACCCTCCCATCGACCATCTTGGCCTGCGGGGTGGCGGATGTGAACTCCTGATAGAGGTCGAAGTCACCCTCTCCGCTGCTCCACACGAACACGTTGCTGCCGCTCTTCACGTTGCAGACATAGGCCAACCCAACGCCTA
>JAHWLC010000219.1 GCA_019347585.1 Actinomycetota bacterium
GGCTGGTGAGGATCGACTTCGCGGACCTGGTCGACGGCTATGTCGTGGTCTACGGACAGACCGAGGTGCAGAAGGACCTCTACGACGCGCTCGAGGAGGGTCGGGGGGGAACGCTTCTCGACGAGGCGGCGGAAGTGGCGCTCCACGAGGTCGACTCGGAGACTCCTTCCGTCACCTTCCGCAGACATGGCAAGGAGGAGAGGCTCGAGTGCGATTTCATCGCCGGATGTGACGGATCCCATGGAGTCTCCCGGGACTCGATACCGGCTTCACTGCGCAAGACTTACGAGCGCAGCTACCCATTCGGGTGGTTGGGCATCCTCTCGGAGACTCCCCCGGTGAACGAGGAGCTCATATACGCCAACCACCCGCGCGGTTTCGCCCTGTGCTCGATGCGTCACGAGATGCTGAGCCGCTACTACATCCAGTGCCCGCTCGACGCGGAGATCGAGGAGTGGCCGGACCAGCGCTTCTGGGACGAGATCCGTCGCAGACTGCCGAGCGGCGCCGCAGAGCGCATGGTGACCGGCGCCTCGATCGAGAAGTCGATCACGCCTCTGCGCAGCTTCGTCTCCGAGCCGATGCAGCACGGCAGGCTCTTCCTCGCCGGCGACTCGACCCATGTCATGCCCCCCACCGGGGCCAAAGGCCTGAACATGGCACTGTCCGACGTGATCCTCCTCGCCGAGGCCTTCTCCGAGTATTACGGATCGGGATCGGATGAAGCTCTCACCGGCTATTCGGAGACCGCCCTGCGCCGGGTCTGGAAGGTGATCAGGTTCTCGTGGTGGATGACCGGGCTCATGCATCGTCTCGAGGAGGAAGGCGAGCTGGGCCAGAAGATCCAGGAAGCCGAGCTCGACTATGTGGCATCCTCGAGGGCAGCGCAGACCGCGCTGGCCGAGAATTACACGGGACTGCCGCTGCGATGAGCCCCGGGAGGAGCACATGAACCGTCACCTGGAGGGAATGAGACGACGCCGCGAGGTGCTGGGGGACGACCACGTCGATCGGGCCGTGGCGGCGGCCACCCCCTTCGATGCGGAGTTCCAGGACTGGATCACAGAAACCGCCTGGGCCGGCGTCTGGTCCCGGCCCGGCCTCGACACCAGGACCAGGAGCCTGGTGACGATCGGGATCCTGGCCGCACTCGGCCGCGAGGAGCTGGACATACACCTCAGGGCCATCGAGAACACCGGGGCCGGCCGTGACGAGGTGATGGAGGTGCTATACCACGTCGCCGTCTACGCCGGCATACCAGCGGCCCACAACGCCGTCGCTCGCGCCAAGCGAATCTACGAGGAGACAGAAGATGACTGAGCCGATGGTCAGGCACTACGGGCCGAAGGCTCACACGGATCACCCGCCGTTCAACTACCCCGACTACCGCTCCACCGTGTTGCGCTTCCCGAACAAGGACATGGTGAGCATCGTGCAGACCCTGTCGGAGACCACCGGGCCCGGCCCCGCCTGGACCGAGATCGCCGAAGAGGACGCCGATCTGACCACCAACGCCGGAACCGGAGGAACCGCCCTCGGACAAAGGATCATCGTCACCGGCAGGGTCCTCGACGAGAACGGGGAGCCAGTCGCCAATACCCTCATCGAGATCTGGCAAGCCAATGCCTCGGGCCGCTATGCCCATTGGCGGGACGAGGACCATCCCGCGCCGCTCGACCCCAACTTCCTCGGGGCCGGCCAGTGCATCACCGACGGGGAGGGTGTCTACCGGTTCACCACCATCGTCCCCGGCCCCTACCCCTGGCCGAACCACCGCAACGCCTGGAGGCCGTCCCACATCCACTTCTCCATCATGGGGCCGGCGCTCGGCACGAGGCTGGTGACCCAGATGTACTTCGAGGGCGACCCGCTCCTCCCCCTCGATCCCATCTACAACTCGGCTCCGCCCCACAGCCGGGAGCGGATGGTGGCCAGCTACGACCACGACGTGACCGAGGAGAACTGGGCCACCGGCTACCGATGGGACATCGTCATCCGCGGCCCTCTGGCCGCTCCCACCGACCAGGAAGACGGGTGATGGCTCGTCTCGGTGAGACCCCCTCGCAGACGGTCGGGCCTTTCTTCTCCATCGGGCTCTCCGGAGAGGGCGAGAACGTCCTCGTCTCCGATGGCGTGGCGGGTGATCGGATCCGCCTGGTGGGCAGGGTCCTCGACGGCGACGGCCGGCCCGTGGGGGACGCCCTCATCGAGCTGTGGCAGGCCAACTCCCTGGGGCGTTACCGGCACCCCGATGATGCCCGGGGCGAGCTCCCCCTGGACCCGGCGTTCACCGGGTTCGGTCGGGCGGCCACCGGGTTCGAGACCGGGGAGTACTGGTTCGAGACCATCAAGCCGGGCCCGGTCCCCGACCCCGAGGGCGAGCTGCAGGCGCCACATCTCAACCTGATCGTGCAGGCGCGGGGGACGCTCAACCCTCTGTTCACCCGGGTCTACTTCCCCGACGAGGAGGAGGCCAACCAATCGGACCTGGTGCTGGCAATGGTGCCCAAGGACCGCCGGGAGACCCTGGTTGCGGTCCCGGAGGGCGGCGAGCCTGCCGTCTACCGGTTCGACATCCACCTCCAGGGGGAGGGCCAGACCGTCTTCCTCGATATCTAGGGGGTCACCTCGAGGGTCATCCCCCGCTAGCACCCTCCATCGCCGCCACCTCCAGCTCGAGGCCGAGGTCGGTGCGACAGGTGGCATGCAGAAAGCAGGTCTGTTCCCCCATGTCGAGGGTCTTACGGGAGAACTCCTCGCCTTCCGGGGTCACCAGGAAGACATGGGTCTCCACCGGTTCGGCGCGACCTGGGTCGGAGGAGCCTCCGGCAACCCCCGGCGTGAAGTGAGTGTCCTGGACGATGCGGTATTCCTCGAGCCGCTTCTTGGTGATCCGGGCGTAACGCCCGAACTGGGT
>JAHWLC010000021.1 GCA_019347585.1 Actinomycetota bacterium
CCCGGTGGCGGTTGCTTTCTCCCTGGCCTCTCGTACCTCTGCGCCCTGGCCGACATCGGCGGTGTAGGCGACGACGTCGGCGGCGTAGTGCTCCTTGAGCCAGACGAGGATCACCGAGGTGTCGAGGCCACCCGAGTAGGCGAGGACGATCTTCATCGCGGCTCATTATTGCCCCGCCGCCCGCGGCATCCGATCGGGGCCTCGTCTGGCGCACCCCTCCCAGTGCGATAAGTTCGTCTCGTGACTTCGAAGAGACGTGTCGTGGTGGTGGCCAACCGGCTCCCGGTCAGTTGGGATGAGGAGTCGGGGGAGTGGTCGCCCAGCCCCGGAGGGCTGGTCTCGGCGCTGACGCCGATCCTGCAGAGAACCGAAGGCCTGTGGGTGGGATGGTCCGGTGTCCCCGAAGTGGGATTCGAGCCGTTCTCCCACTCCGGAATCCGGCAGGTGCCCGTGGAGCTCTCCGAGCAGCTCTATCTCGACTTCTACACGGGGTTTTGCAACGGGACGCTCTGGCCTCTCTATCACGACGCGGTGCGCGCCCCGGAGTTTCACCGGCACTGGTGGAGGCCATACCGCGAGGTGAACGAGGGGTTCGCCGAGACCACCGTGGCCCACATCGGCTCCGATGACGTGGTCTGGGTGCAGGACTATCAGCTGCAATTGGTCCCGGCGATGATCCGGGAGCGGGCAAAGGCGCACCGAATCGGCTTCTATCTGCACATTCCGTTCCCTCCTCTCGAGCTGTTCGCCAAGCTCCCCTGGCGGCGCCAGGTGATCGAGGGTCTCCTGGGGTCTGATGTCCTCGCCTTCCAGTCCCGATCCAGCCGCACCAATTTCTCGGTGGCGGCGCGCCGGCTCACCGAGGCCGAGGGGACGACCCGGGAGCTGAGCTGGCAGGGGCGGGAGGTCCAGCTCCAGGTGGCGCCAATCGGGATCGACACCGCCCAGTTCGAGGAGCTGGGGCGTGCCGAAGAGGTGCGAGAGCATGCGGCCCACATCCGGTCCGAGCTGGACAACCCCGATTCGGTCATCCTCGGAGTCGATCGTCTCGATTACACCAAGGGCATCGACCTTCGGATGACGGCGTTCAAGACACTCTTCGACATGAGGCCGGAGATGGTGGGCAAGGTGTCCTTCGTGCAGATCGCGGTGCCCTCTCGGGAAGATGTGCCCGAATACCAGCGCATCCGCAGCGAGATCGAGGGGATGGTGGGGCGGATCAACGGCGACTTCGCGGAGGTGGGCCGCCCCCCCATCCACTACCTCTACCGCAGCTTCGGTGCCGAGGAGCTGGTGGGGTACTACAGGGCCGCCGACGTCATGCTGGTGACTCCGCTGCGGGACGGGATGAACCTCGTGTCCAAGGAGTATGTCGCCACCAGGTACGACAACACCGGCGCCCTCGTCCTCTCCGAGTTTGCCGGTGCCTCCGAGGAGCTCCACAATGCCTTGGTGGTGAATCCCCACGACGTCGATGCCCTGGCCGACACGCTGGGGCGGGCGGTCTCCATGGACCGCACAGAGCAGGCGCGGAGGATGAAAGCGCTCCGCCGCACCGTCGCCTCCAAAGACGTGTTCTGGTGGGCAGAGCGATGCCTCAACGCCCTGGGAGTATGACCCTCGAGGCCGCGCTGGCCAGGCTCGGAGAGTGCCGCGGCCTGCTGGTGGCGTCGGATTTCGACGGGACACTCGCCCCCATCGTCTCCCGCCCCGATCGTGCCGTGGGTGATCCAAGCGCCCTGCAGTCCCTGGTGCGGCTCGCCCGACGCGACGGTGTGGTGGTGGCAATCGTCTCCGGACGGGCCTTTGCCGAGCTGCGCTCGCTGCTCGGGGACGCCCCAGGGGTGGTGCTCATCGGCGAGCATGGCAACGACCGCGGGGAGGAGGTCGTCGGGGGGGTGGAGATGGTTGACGAGATGGCCGCCTTCATCAGAGGCGTCGGCGACAACCTGCCCGGTTCCGCGGTCGAGGTGAAGCGGCACGGCGTGGGCTTCCACTACCGGAGGGCGGATGCCGCCCCGGCCGAGAAGGCGGTGGACTCCATCCTCTCCTGGGCCGAGGAGCGCCCGGACATCACGGTGACCGAGGGGAAGGAGCTCGTGGAGATGAGCGTCGCTCCCCATCACAAGGGGGATGCGGTGCTGGCGCTCAAAGAGGAGGCCGGGGCGGAGTGCGTGGTCTTCATCGGCGACGACGCCACCGACGAGAACGTGTTCGCGATGCTGGGCCCGGAGGACATCGGGATCAAGGTCGGTCCCGGGGAGACGGCGGCCCGCCATCGCGTGGACGATGTTTCGGACGTCGTCGAGGTGCTCGCCGCCATCGAGTCGGCGCTCGGCTGATAGCTTGCAGGCCGTGCCGGAACGGGCCAGGCAAACCGACTACGACAGTCTGCGACGCGAATTCACCTGGCGGATCCCCGAGAAGTTCAACATCGGCGTAGCCGCGTCCGGAGCCCACGAGCCCGACCGGCTCGCGCTCGTCTCGGTTGCCGGGGACGGGTCGGCAAGGCATACCACCTATGGAGAGCTGGATCGGCTCTCCAACCGGCTTGCCAACGGATTGGCCGGTCTCGGGGTGGGGCGGGGCGACCGTGTCGGGGTGGTCATCCCCCAATCACTCGAGACCGGGCTGGCCCATCTCGCCATCTGGAAGCTGGGAGCCGTGTCGCTGCCACTGGCGTCACTGTTCGGCCCCGACGCCCTCGGCTATCGCCTCTCCGATTCGGGGGCCTGTCTGGTGCTGAGCACGCCTGAGAACATGGAGAAGGTCGGCGAGGCGGCGCCCGACCTGCCCGTGGTGGCGACCGGCAAGCAGTGGGACGACCTGATGGCGGGATCCTCCGACGCAGCTCCCGACTCCGATCCCACCAGCGCCGAGGACCCCGCCTATCTCATCTACACCTCGGGCACGACCGGGCCGCCAAAGGGCGCCCTGCAGGCGCACCGCTCACTCCACGGCCACCTCCCCGGCTTCGAGTGTTACTACGAGCTGGCGGACAAGGCTCCCGAAGGACGCGCCGACCTGGCCAGCCTTCCCGGGGTCTCCGCCGACCCCGATCGGCACGACGTCATCTGGACGCCGGCCGATTGGGCCTGGATCGGCGGGCTCATGGATGTGCTCATCCCGGCGTGGTACTTCGGCATGACAGTGGTGACCGCGGACCGGGACTTCGATGCGGATTGGGCGGCGCACCTCATGGCCGACCAGGGCGTGACGCTGGCCTTCCTGCCTCCGACGTCCCTCAAGATGATGCGGGCCGCCGCCGTCTCCCGGGCCGACGACCTCTCGCTACGGGCGGTGTTCTCAGGCGGGGAGCCGCTGGGCGAGGAGATGCTTGCCTGGGCCGACGAGCACCTGGGGGTGAGGATCAACGAGGGCTACGGACAGACCGAGTGCAATCTGGTCGTCGGCAATTGTGGCTCCGTATGGCCGGTGAGACCCGGGTCGATGGGCCGGGCCATTCCCGGCCACGAGGTGCAGGTGCAGGACGACGAAGGCAACCGTCTCCTCGGGGAGACGGGCGAGATCTGCGTGCTCGGTCCCGACCCGGTGATGATGCTGGAGTACTGGGGCCGGCCCGACGCCACCGAGGACAAGTATCGCGGCGACTGGCTGCTCACGGGAGACCTCGGCGTGGAGGACGATGACGGCTACCTCTGGTTCAAGAGCCGCAAGGACGATGTGATCTCGTCGATGGGGTATCGGATCGGCCCCGGGGAGATCGAGGAATCACTCATGGGGCATCCCGCGGTGGCCATGTGCGCCGTGATCGGCATACCGGACGAGATCAGGGGCCAGGTCCCCGCCGCCTTCGTCGTCCCCAAGGCCGGGGTGGAGCCCGGAGACTCCTTGATCGTCGATCTGCAGCAGCATGTGAGGACTCGTCTCGCCGCTCACGAAGTGCCCCGGTTCATCGAGTTCGTCGAGGACCTGCCCCGGACTACGACGGGCAAGATCATGCGCCGTGCCCTCCGGGCCGAGGCCGTGCGATGAGCCACTCCGACCCGGTGCTTGAAGGCATCCTCGGGACCGACCAGTACCAGCTGGCGATGGCTCAGCTCTACTGGAAGGAGAGTCTGGGGGAGCGCGCCGCCCAGTTCGACTACTTCTTCCGGGACTACCCCGACTACGGGACCCACAAAGCGGGTTACTGCATCACCGCCGGTCTCGGCTGGCTTCTCGAGTGGATGGAGGTGGCCAGGTTCGGAAAACCGGAGATCGAACTGCTGGACGCGCAGCGGACCCCGGAGGGACAGCGTCGGTTCGACAAGGGATTCCTCTCCTGGCTCTCCGAGAACGGGGACTTCAGCGGGATCGAGGTCCGCGCCGTTCCCGAGGGTCGCGTCGTGCATGCCGACGCCCCGGTGGCGGTGATCCGAGGCCCCCTGGCCATGGCCCAGATCCTGGAGACGCCGTTCCTGAATCGCCTGAACTATCCGACCCTGATCGCCACCAAGGCATCGCGGGTCAAGGAGGCGGCGCGGGACGGAATGGTCCTGGAGTTCGGGATGCGCCGCGGGCCCGCCTCGGGCGTCGGCGCCGGGGGCCGCGCCGCTCTGATCGGAGGCTGTGACTTCACCTCCAACGTGGCCCTTTCCGAAGTAATGAGTCTCGACCCGAAAGGGACCCACGCCCACTCGATGGTCCAGGTGTTCATGGCTCTGGGGGAGGGCGAGCTCGGCGCTTTCCGCAAGTTCGCCCGGCTATACCCCGATGAGACGATTCTCCTGGTCGACACGATCGACACCCTCGACTCGGGTGTCCCCAACGCGATCACCGTCTTCGAGGAGCTGCGCGATTCGGGCCATGAGCCGGTGGGGATCAGGCTCGACTCCGGCGACCTCGCCTACCTCGCCATCCAGTCCGCCTTACTCCTCGACGAAGCCGGATTCGAGGAGACAAGCATCGTCCTCTCCTCGGATCTCGATGAGCTGGCCATCTGGCAGATCGTCTCCCAGATCGAGGCGGAGGCGCCGAGGTACGGCATCGACGGGGGGAAGCTCCTGGAGAGGCTGGCCTATGGGGTGGGCACCCGGCTGATCACCTCGGAGGGCGATCCGTCCCTGGGTGGCGTGTACAAGCTGGTGGCGGTCGACGACCTCGTCGGCGATTGGGAGCCCGCGATCAAGATCTCCGAGGACCCGGCGAAGATCCCGGCGCCGGGGGAGAAGAAGCTGCTTCGGCTCTACGACCACCGCGGTCTCGCCACTGCGGATGTCATCGCGCTCGAGGACGAGGATTTGCGGGTGGGGGAGACGATCGAGCTCCATCATCCCAGGGGCGACCTGAGTCGCAGCCTTCCTCCCTCACGAGTCTCCGAGATCGAAGAACTGCTCGAGGTGGTCTTCCAGGACGGGAAGCGTGCCGATGGCCGCCCCGAGCTGGAGACGATGCGGGAGCGCCGCCGCCGTGATCTGGAGCGGCTCGACCCCGGGGTGCGGCGTCTAGTGAACCCCCACATCTATCACGTCTCATTCACCACGGCGGTGAAGGAGCTGCGGCACCATCTCATCTCGGAAGCGACCGAGGAATGAGTCAGACGATGTCGACGCCGGTACCGGCCATCTCCGCCGCGGCGCGGGTCCCGTCCCCGGGCTGAAGATTGACTGCTCTGGTCCCGTCGGCGAGGAGGGTGGTGTCGAAACCCGCCTTGGCGGCGTCGAGGGCAGTCTCCTTGACGCAGTAGTCGAGGGCAAGGCCGACGACGACCACCTTCTCGACATTCTCGTCGTGCAGATCAGAGGCAAGACCGGTCGCGGCTTCCTCTCCGGACTCGGGATCACGGATGTGGAACGCGGAGTACCCATCCTCGCCTCCGACGCCCTTGCGGATGCGGATGGCCTCGTCGATCTCGTCGAGATCGGGGTGGAGCTCCGCGCCGGTGGTGCCCCCGACGCAGTGCACCGGCCAGACCCCCCCGTCCTTCTCGAAATGCGGCGTGCTCTCCGGGTGCCAGTCCTGGGTGTAGACCACGACCGCCCCGGAGTCGCGCGCGGCAGCGATCTGCTCGTTGATGAACCCGATGGCCTCTTCCCCGCCGGGCACGTAGAGGCTGCCCGCAGGATCGGCGAAGTCGTTCTGCACGTCGACCACGATGAGAGCGGTGCCCTTCCCGTACTCCATGAGCCCGACGGTAATCGGCCTGGCGGCTACCTAGGCTGGCCCGCTGGTGAGTGAGCTGGCCCGAGTCGAGCCGTGGAAGCTGGTCGTCATCGGGCTGGTGGCAGGTCTTTTCGGGGGCGGGTTCGGCATCGGCGGGGGCCTGGTTCTGGTGCCGCTGCTCGTCTTCGTCGGTCTCGACCGTCATCGAGCCCACGCCACCTCACTGGCCGCCATCGTGCTCATCGCCATCGCCGGCGCCTCCTCCTTCGGCTTCTCGGGAGAGCTCTCCCTGGGTCTGGGGGCGCTGATCGGCCTCGGGGGCGTGGCCGGCTCGGTGGTCGGGGCCACGGTGATGCACCGGTCCAGCCCGCGTGCGCTGACCATCGTTTTCTCAGTCGTGCTGTTGGTGGCGGCGGCGCGTATGATCAGTGGGGCCGCCCCCCTCCCCGGTGCAAGTGATCTCGGAGACTTGGCCCAGGGGGTGGTGGCGGCGGGTATCGGCGTGGTCGCGGGATTCTTTGCCGGTCTCGCCGGAATCGGCGGGGGAGTGGTCATCGTGCCCTCCAGTGTCCTCCTCCTCGACCTCGCCCAGCACGAGGCGCAGGGGACTTCACTGGTCGCCATCGTCTTCACCGCGATGGCGGGAACCATGGTCAACCGGCGAAACCGCCGGGTCCGTCTTCAGGACGGTCTCATCGCCGGCATCGGGGGAGTGGTGGGCTCGGTGCTGGGATCACGGGCCGCTCTCGCCGTCGAAGGTCGAACCCTGTCCATGGTCTTCGGCTTCCTCGTCCTCTTCGTCGCCCTCCGCAGCGTCTATCAAGTGTGGCGTGAGGAGCCGCAGCAGGTTTAGGTGCTTTCTGTGTCGATTTACCCGGGCTATAGCCGGGTAAATCGACACAGAAGGGTCACCCTTTGTAGCGGACGCCCCCTTTGAAGACGTGGGTGATGTTGTCGGGGTCGGCGAGGATCGAGACGTCGCCGGTGGGGTCTCCGCTCACACAGATGACATCGGCATCGAGGCCCTCTTCCAGCCGGCCGCTCTTGGGAGCCTGTGGGCCCAGGGTGGCGGGTCCGTTGGCCGTGGCCGCCTCGATCGCCTGCATCGGGGTCATCCCGCACTCCACCATCAGGTCGAGCTCCTCGCCGTTCCGGCCCCAGACGCCGGTGGCCCAGATGTCGGTGCCCATGGCGATCTTCACTCCCTTCTCGATGGCGAGGGATATGGCGTCGCTGTGCGCCTCGGCGGTCATCCGGATCTTCTTCTTGGCATATTCGGGCATGCCCCGCTGCTCGCCCTCCCGGATGAGCAGATCGACGATGAACCGGGTGGGCACCAGGATCGCCTCGGCCTCGACCATCGCCTCGGCGGCCTCATCGTCGAGGAAGGTGCCGTGCTCGATGGTCTTCACCCCGGCCTCGAGGGCGCTCATGATGCCGCGCTTGCCGTGACAGTGGGCACCGACGAGACGCTCCATTCGATTGGCCTCGTCGACGATCGCGTTCAACTCCTCGTTGGAGAACTGGGGGAGATGGGGATCGTCGAGCTCGCTCATCACTCCGCCGGAGGCGTGGATCTTGATCACCTTGGCGCCGAGCCGAAGCATGCGGCGGACGCCGGCCCGACACTGGTCGGGGCCGTCCACGATGTTGTCCTCGCCCCCGAAACGAACGTGCAGAGCCCTGGCCATGTCGAGATCGACACTGTGGGTGTCGGCGTGGCCGGCAGTCATCGACAGGGTTCCACCGGCTCCGTACACGTTGGGGCCGACCACGACTCCTTCTTCCACCGCCCGGCCCAGGAACACCCCGAGCCCGCCCATCTCTCGCACCGAGGTGAACCCGGCATCGAGAGCCACCCGGGCATCGGAGGTGACCCGCATCGACAGCAGCTGGGGACGGCTCAGGTGAGCCTCGTCGATGTTGGCGGTGTAGATCCCGAAGAAGTGACCATGGCACTCCCACATCCCCGGCATCACCGTCTCGGTCTTCACCACCTCGGCGTCGCCGGGATCGGGGGCGCCGTTGGCGGCTCCGGCGTAGGTGATCTCTCCCTGGTCGAGCACGACCACTCCGTTCTCGATCACGTCCCCACTGCCGGGGATGAGCCGCTTGGCCTCGATGCGCACCGTCACGAGACCCTCGTCTCCGCCGGGTGCCTGTTGGACGCCTGGAGCCCGCCCATGGCGACCGATCCCTTGACCACGACCACGGGCAGGTCGGGAGCTGCCGTGGTCCTCGTCTCGTCGGAGAACCCACCCCCGTACATCTCACCCTCCCACCGCACCCGCCAGCCTTCCGGCACCACCAGCGACACTCCCCCGAAGAAGACAGCGAGGTCGAGCAGCACCCCGGTGGGGGAGGGGGTGGCCCGGCGGAGGTCGAGGAGAGCGCCGCCAAAGGCGACGAGGACCTTGCCGCCGAAGAAGGGATCGGCGGTCGAGACCAGCTCGCGGCGCTCGAAGATGGCCACCAGGTCGATCTCCTCGGTGTCCGCATGCGCGTGCGACTCCAATGCCAACTTGGCGACCAATGCCGCCCCCGCGAGCAGGAGAAAGGCGTTGCGGATTTGTCTGAAGATGAATGAGAACACGAGGCGATGCTACGCGGGGCCGGGGAGGCGCTCGCCGGCGGTGACCGGGAAGTCGAGCCGGTTCTCGGCGGGGGCGAGGGGACAGGACCAACGGGACGAGTGGACGCAGGAGGGGTGGTAGGCGTAGTTGAAGTCGAGGACGATCAGGTCTCCGTCGTGTCCGAGATCGGCTCCCTTGGCGCTGTCGAGCAGGTACCGGCCGCCCCCGTAGGTCAGATCGCCATTGGTCAGGTCACGGAAGGGAAGGAACACCCCTCCGCCATAACCGGTGAGCCAGTAGAGGCCGAGTCGCCCGGCGCGACCCTTGGCCTCGAACTGAACTGTCCCCACCCTGAGAAACGAAGTCGCCCCCTCTCCGGAATGACCTACGTCCAGCGTCTCGTCCTCTTCGGGGAGCAGAGCCCCCGTGATCCGCCATCCGGGGTCATAAGGAAAGTAAGGGAGGCCGGTAAACCGGACCGTGGCTTCGATGGGCGTCTGTGGGTGGTGGGCGAAGAGCTGGTCCCGCTCCTCTCTCCATCGTTCCCAGGCCCCGATCCCTTGTCCCTCCCGGACTCGGGCGTAGATCTCGGAGACACGGCGTCGGTAATCCCAGAGGTCGAGGGTCGCGCTCACGTCAGCAGCCAACGCCGGAGGCGGTTTGGCTAATTCCCTTGACGGACGCTGGTGTCGTCGGCGATGATGACCGGGTCGAGAAGAGGTACGTCTATGAGGATGCGGTTGCTGAACACGAATCCCGCCCAGGCGGAATTCTGCAGCCGCGTCCCTTTCCAGGTGCCGGCAATGCAGGGCACCGCACCACGGCGGCCTCTCGTCAGCTGATCTGACGCCGATCGCTCTTCACGAGGCCGCCGGAGCACCCGGCGGCTTTTTGTTTGCCGCTTTCGATCACGAAGAGACAGGTTTCGACATGAGTTTGCAACAGATACAACAAGACGGGCGATGTAGGGAGGAGGGGAGCCACGGGCTCTTCTTCTCCGACGACCCTGCGGAGCTGGCCGAGGCGCAGGGCATCTGTGCCCGCTGCGCCGTGAGGGTGAAATGTCTAGAGGTCGCCCTGGAGGAGCGCATGGAATGGGGGGTCTGGGGTGGCGTCATCTTCTGGGACGGCGATCCGTTTCACCGGAGACGGGGCCGGGGTCGACCCAAGCGGTCCGAGGCCGACCTTCCGCTGGAGGCCGACAGGAGAGAGCTGCTCGAGGTGGTCGCGTCGGCTTAGCCGGCGGCGAGCTCGCGGAGCCCGCCGGGATTGGACGGGTGACGCATCTTGGCCAGGGCCTTGGCCTCGATCTGACGGATGCGCTCCCTGGTGACGCTGAAATGCTTGCCGACCTCGTCGAGGGTCGCCGGCTCGCGATCGCCCAAGCCGTAGCGCATCTCGATGATGGTGCGCTCCCGCTCGGTCAGCCTGTCCAGGACGAACCCCAGGTTCTCGATGTTCAGCTTCGAGGCGATCAGCTCGAAGGGGGCGGTGGCATCGATGTCCTCGATGAAATCGCCCAGAGTGGCATTGTCCTCACCCACCGGCTCG
>JAHWLC010000220.1 GCA_019347585.1 Actinomycetota bacterium
TACCCGACCACCAGCTCCTCGAGATCGCTCGGCAGATGACCCCGCAGCAGAGAGCCGAGGTGATGAAGGCGATGGTCGGCGATCGATCCAACCGTCGCCACAAGCCGGGTCGGGCGATGGAGCGGACCACCTATCGGTTCGACGTCAAATGCGATATCGGCGCCTTTCGCGACCTCCAGCGGCACCGGCTCATGACCCTGGAGTGGCAGCGCTACTCCACCCGCCTCGGTTACGACCTCCCCGCGGATGTGGAGGCGCAGGGGCTCGGCGACGAGTGGGCGGCCGTCATGGACGACTCCGGCGAGCTCTACGAGGCGATCCGTGCCGAGCTGGGCCCGGACGTCGCCCAGTACGCGGTCCCCTTCGCCTACAACATCCGGTTCGTCATGGAGATGAACCCCCGCCAGGCTTTCCATCTCATCGAGTTGCGCAGCCAGCCGGCCGGTCATCCCGCCTACCGCAGCGTGGCCCACCAGATGCACCTCGCCATCAAGGAGGTCGCCGGGCACCGCCTCATCGCCGACGCCATGTCGTTCGTCGACTACACCGACGTCGACCTGGAGCGTCTCGAGGGGGAACGGCGCGCCCAGCGGAAGCGGGAAGCATCCCTGGGCGCGTGAGCGCCAATCTGGCGTGAGCCCACCTCCCGCTTAACCTCAAGGCATGGCCGAATTCGATGTCGACGCGATGATCCGCCGTTTTTCCGAGCGGGCGCAGGCGGTGCGTGACCGCCCCCTTCCCCCGGTTGCCGGTGAGGAGCGCAAGAAGTTCATCAGCCAGGCCCAAACTGACTACACCGACTTCGCCCTGATCGCCAACGCCTCCTGGGAGGCGCAGGATGAGGAGCTGGTCTTGAGGATCCCCCTGGGCAAACAAGACTGACCCGGCGTGCTCTCCAAGCGCCTGCTCATCGTCTCCGGCAAAGGAGGGGTGGGGAAGTCGGCAGTAGCCGCTGGGATCGCCATGTTCGCCCAGCGTCGGGGTCTTCGCGTGCTCGCCATCGAGATGGGCTCCGAGGGCGGGCTCTCCAGCCACTTCGGCACCGGATCCCTCGACTTCGAGTCCCGCGAGGTGCGTCCCGGTCTCCACGCCCTCCGCATCGTGCGCTCCGAGGCGCTGCTCGAGTATCTGTCCCTTCAGCTGCGTCTCCCCGGCATGGGTCGTTTCGGGGCGGTGGCCCGCGCCTTCGACGCCCTCGCCACGGCTGCTCCCGCGGTCCGGGAGATCATCACCATCGGGAAGGTGCTCTGGGAGGTGCGGGAGGACCGCTGGGACCTGGTGGTGGCGGACGCCCCGCCCACCGGCCAGATCGGCTCCTACCTGCGCGCTCCGCTGAGCATCGGTGAACTGGTGCCTACCGGCAGGATCGGCGGCCAGGCGGAATGGATGAGAGAGACGCTCGCCGATCCCGATCGCACGATGCTCGCGCTGGTGACGCTGCCCGAAGAGCTCCCCGCGACGGAGACCGCCGACGCCCTGGCTTGGGTGGCGCAGGCTGATGTGGTGCCGCCGCCCCTGGTGATCGCCAACCGGGTGCTTCCCGAACTGAGCGACAAGTCCACCCCGGACGGCACCGTCGGCGAGATGGCCGGGCTTCACCGAGCCCTGGTGTCGGAGCAAAAACGCTGGCTGAAGGAGGTCCCTCCCCACATCTCGCTGCCCTTCCTGTTCGGACTGTTCACTCCCGGTGAGGTCGCGGCCAAGCTGAGCGAGCAACTGGAGGCAGCGTCATGACCCGCTCGATCCTGGTGGCCGGTGCCGGTGGAGTGGGGAAGACCACCGTTGCGGCCGCCATTGCGGTGGCCGCCGCCCGGCGCGGCCTGCGCACCCTGGTGGTGACGGTCGACCCGGCGCGCCGCCTCGCCGATGCCCTTGGGCTCGAATCGCTCGGGGACGAGCCTGCGCCTCATGAGGACGAGCCGATGCTGTGGGCGGCGATGCTCGACTCCACTGCCTCCTGGCGGGCGGTGGCGATGCGCCATGCCGATCCCGACGTCGCAACCAGGCTGGCCGACAACGAGTTCTTCCAGGCGGCCGCCGAGCACTTCCCCGCCTCGCAGGCCTATGCAGCCGCCGACCAGGCGGCGACCTTCGTCCAGGCCCGAGCCTGGGACCTGGTGGTTGTGGACACTCCCCCGTCGGGCGGGGGCATCGACTTCTTCGCATCGCCGGGGCAGATGGCCGATCTGGTGGGCGGGCGTCTGCTGCGGTGGATCACGGGGGGCCCACTTCCCGGCCGCCGCTTCTTCTTCGACAGGGCGGCCCGTCCCATGCTCCGGATCGCGGGTTCGATCCTCGGCTCGGACCTCCTGGAGAGGGTGTCGGAGTTCCTCCTCGACCTCAGAACCACCTACGACGGGGTCTCCCAGCGGGGTCGGGAGATCGAGAGGGTGCTCAGGGAGGCGTCGATCGTGGTGGTGACCACCGCCGATCCCTTTCCGGTTGCGGAGGCCGTCCGTTTCTACCGGGAGCTGCCCCGTCTCGCTTCTACGCCGGCGGCTGTCCTGTTCAACAGGGCCCTGCCCGAATCGTGGGTGGGCCCCCGGATCCCGGATTCGATCTCCCCCGAGCTGGCCCAGAACGCCGAACGCTGGTCCGCCGAGGCGTTGCGGCAGAAGGACGTGCGGGAGGAGTTCTCATCCCGTTACGCGGCGCAGGTAGCGACCCTCCCCTGGACCCCCGACCCGCCGACCGACCTCAACGGTCTGATGCGCCTCATCGCAGAAGACGGAGTGGTGGTCCCTTGGGAGAGGTTCGGGATAGCCTGAAGGCATGCCTTCGGCAGCCGCATTCTTCGACCTCGACCGGACGCTGATCGCCAGCGCGTCGGCGTTCCCGCTGGGCATCGAGGCCTGGCGTCAGGACCTGGCCACCGGGAAGGATTTGATGGGGTGGGCGATCGCAGCCGTGGT
>JAHWLC010000221.1 GCA_019347585.1 Actinomycetota bacterium
GCGGCCGCCACGACCCGGGACATGTGGACCGCGGAGCAGGTGAGAGGCGAGGTGCTGGAGCAGAAGCTCAACGCTCGCGTCGTGTTCGTGATGCCGTGGATCGTGCTCATCATCCTCACCTCGCGGTCCGGGGCCTTCCGCGAGTTCTACTCGACCGGCGCCGGCCTCACCGTGGTGGTCATCGGAGGGTTGCTCAGCCTGGTGGGCATATGGATCGCCTCGCGTCTGGGCAGCCAGCCGGATGAGCCCCGGGTCTTCGCGGGGCGGTCATCGTGAGCCTGGTGGTCCTGGCCTCCCTGGTCACCGCCCTGGCCGCGATGCTGGTGGTGCGGCGGGTCGCACCGCCCCCGAGACGTCTTCACGACCGGGTGTACCACTATCAGGAGCCGACACTGGCGGGGCTGGGCTTGGGCCGCCCCGCCCACAGCGGGGTATTCAGGTCGGTCTTCGGTCCCCTGCTCCAAGGGACGGCCGAGCGTGTCGGGCGACTTCTCGACCGGTCCGGGCAGTCCGTCGCCGCGGCCCGCCTCCGCCAGGCGGGATGGTTGCGGGGGCTCTCGGAGCACGAGATGGTCGTGGCCTATCGGCTGATGCAGCTGAAGTCTCTCGCTGCCTGGATCGGGGGCGCTCTACTCGTGGGCCTGGTCATCGATGGTTCGGTTCTCACCCGTCTCCTGTTGATCGGGCTGGGCGTGGTGACAGGGGCCACCCGGACCAAGGCTCGTCTGGAGAAGGCAGTGGAGACGAGGCGGCAACAGATGAGAGTCGAGATCTACACCGTCAACCAGCTGTTGGCGATGCGGGTGAGAGCCGGCGGTGGTGTGATCCAGGCGGTGAAGGCGATCGTGGAGCGGGGAAGCGGAGGCGTGGTGAGCGAGCTCGAAGAAGCGCTGCGGCTCCATCGCGCCGGCTGGCAGGGCCCCGACGCCTTCCGCCGTATCGCCGAGATCAGCCCTGAACCCTTCTGCTCCCGCACCTACCGGCTGTTGGCCATGGCCGAGGAGAAGGGCGCCGACCTCGCCGACGCGCTGCTCGCCCTCTCCGAGGACGTGCGGGAGACCAGGCGGGAGTCGGTGAGGCGGATGGCGACCAAGCGGCGGGCGGCCATGCTGGTGCCCACGATCGCCCTCCTCGCCCCGGTTCTCATCCTGTTCGTGGTCGCTCCCCTTCCCTATCTGATCACTAGCTGGCAATGAGGAGGTGAATTGGAATGATCGATGCGATGCTGGTCCGCTTGCGGGAGCTCGGTGAGGACGATCGTGGGCTGAACACTGCCGAGCTGATGGGCAATGCCGCACTCGCGATCGCCGCCCTGGTCGTGATCTGGGGCGCCCTGCAGGCGCTTGGCGTCGACCTGGTGACGTGGATCAGGGCTCAGCTGATCGGAGGATAGGAGAGCGCGGGGTCAGCTCCGTCCAGTTCCTGCTGGCAGCGGCTCTCTCCCTCACCGTCTTCCTGGCCCTGGCCAATCTCGTGGTGGTCCAGTACGGCAGAGGGGCGATCCGCTCCGCCCTCGACCAGGGGGCGCGGGCTGGGGCGATCGCGGCATCGGAGCAGGTGTGTGAGGCCGCGGCGAGAGACGTGCTGGCCCAGCTCCTCGGAGGTCGGATGGGCGACTCCGTCTCCCTCGGTTGTGCCTCCCGGGAGGGGCTGATGACCGCCTCTGCCACCGCGGTCTTCGAGTCGTGGACCCCGCTGACCGGCGACTTCGAGGTGACGGTCTCCGGCGAGTCGGCGCTGGAGCACGCGCCATGACCGACCGGGGACATGCCGCAGTGGAGCTCGCCCTCGCCGTCGGCGTCCTGATGCTCCCGGTGGCGTTGGCGGTCACCGCCTTTGGACCGTGGGTGGAGCGACGGGTGCTCGCCGAGTCGGCAGCTGCCGAGGCGGCGAGGGTGGCAGTTCTCCAGCTCGATCACGGGCTCGGGGCCGAGGCGGTGAGACAGGCGACTTCGGCGCATGGGCTCTCCGGCGACTTCGTGAAGCTGGGCTGGTGCGGATCCGAGCCGCGAACGCTGTCGGCGCCGGCCGGTTCCTGTCCCCTCGCCAGAGGGACGATGGCGGTGGCCGAGGTGGAGGTGTGGGTCCCGCTGGTTCGCACCCCGTGGGGCGATGTCGGCGGTCTCTGGGTCACCGCCAAACATGCCGAGCCGATCGACGCCTTCCGGAGCGTTCCATGAGGTCGGAGCGGGGATCGGTGACGATCTGGATGCTCGGGCTCTCGCTGCTCCTGTTGGTCTTCGGCGGTCTCTCCCTCGACTTCTGGCGCGGCCTCGCCGTGCAAAGAGAGCTGGCCGCCGTGGCGGACTCGGCTGCCATCGCGGGAGCTGCGGGAATCGACGTAGATCATTATCGGGCGACCGGGGAGGTTCTCCTCGACCCGGCGAAGGCCAAAGAGCTGGTCGCGGCATCGATTGGGTTCCAGGAGAGCGATGTCTCCGGGGTCTCCGTGTCGGTGGCAACCGGAGGAGACAGTGTCACCGTCGTGGTCGAGGGGATCGTCGAGCTCGGTCTGCTCGGTGTGTTCGTCGACCAGAGCGAGCCGCTGTTGGTGCGGGCGACGGCGACGGCGGTCCCCAGGCTCCAGCCCTGAAGACTTCGCACTGAGGGCAGTCCCCCATTAATCTCACCCTTCTACCCCGTGTCATTGCGATGACACGCGTTCGGGGGTGGTGTAATAGGTAACACGACAGGTTCTGGCCCTGTTATTGAGGGTTCGAGTCCTTCCCCCCGAGCCAGGAGCCGACGCTGTCGGCTCCTTTTTTGGTCCCGTAGTCTAGGTGTCTAGGACGCCGGCCTCACAAGCCGGAAACGGCGGTTCGAATCCGCTCGGGACTGCGACCACACAAGAGGACCCTTTCCTATACC